>CAZDKZ010000007.1:0-57234 GCA_964506215.1 uncultured Holophagae bacterium | reverse complement strand
GAAGGGGAGCAGTGCTCCCCTTTCATTTGTGTCAATGTAGTTATGGTTCAGTCTTCTTCGATTTCCGCTTCTACTTTCCGGTATCCGAACCAGGCAAAAAATACATAGAATCCCATGAGAATGGCAATAATGGTGGCAATGATGCCCACCTTTCCCAGGATGAACATGGGATCGTAGACCTTATACTTGAAGACGGTAAACACCGTGCCGATCACCACCATCAGGATGTAGAGCAGTACCAGGTTCAGGGGCTTCATTTTGCGGAAGCTCAAACCACTGTAATAGAGCAATCCAGGGATGAACAGCACCACGTTCAGCGTCATCAGGATCAGCAGGTCTTCATACTGGCTCTGGGGCTGTTTCAGGAACATGGACCGGTACATGATCATGCCGTAGATCATCACCATGGTAATGATATAGAAGCGGGTACACAGGGTCCGGAAATTGGTTACAAAGCGTTCATCTTGGAACAGGCTGGTTTTGGTCATTTCACTCCTCCCAGAACAGGTCATCCAGTGTTTTGCCCAGTGCCCGGGCGATCCGGATGCACAGGTTCAAACTGGGGTTGTACTTGCCTTTCTCAATGAGCCCGATGGTCTGCCGGGTGGCACCCACCAGGTCCGCCAATTCCTGTTGGGACAGGTCTCTGGCGACTCGGGCCAGTTTGATTTTCATGTCAATCCCCCTCGTTCAGTTTCGTGGCCACAATCAAAATGTAAGATATATACGTCATAATGTCAAATAAAAATGCTAAAAAGTTCGAAAAAAATTGCAAATCGGGCAGTGTTTCCGGGTTGTGAATTGGGATAACGGGATCTATTTTTTACAATTGCAGTTCATGGGGCAGGGGTTCGGGCTCTGGTCCGGCAGCCGCTTTTCAAACCGGCGGAGAGTGCCGTCCGGATCTGTCTCCGTGAATCCCATCCGCTTCAGGTATCGGGCATGGATGTTGGTGGTGGCGGTGGCGGTGAGCCTGATGAATCCGCAGGATGGAAAAAAGGTCTTCTTTTCTTCAAACAGGAAGTGGCCGATCTTGAAGTCCCGGTATTCGGGAATCACGAAGTCCAGCTTGATGGCCAGTGTCCGGTCCGCTTCCCGCTCAGCGATGAACAGGCAGGCGGGCACCATGTTGCGCAACACGAAGAATACCATGGCGTTGTCCGGTACGATTCCGTCAAATTCCGGCACCACTTTCTGAATTTCCGTTTTGTAAAAGTCCAGGAAACGTTCCAGGTAACGGGATTCGGGCAGGGGTTGGAGGATGTCAAAGAGGTCACGGGAGAAGTAGACCTGGCACAGATAATAGATATCAATGGCCACGATGAACCCGTTGAGCAGCGCCACCGGGGCGGCGTGAATCAGCATGCCGTAGACGCTCATCATGGCGGCACCGGCCAGGTTATACCACCGGAGTTTAACGATGGAACTCATCATCAGCGAGATGACGATCAGGATGGATGCGCCGTAGCCGAACCATTCCAGGAATTGTGGGTTCATGTTGTTACCTCCGCACTGCCGGCGACAAAAAAGGGAGGGTTACCCCTCCCTCGTTTGCGTCTTTTTTCGTGGTGTCAGTTCTGTTCTGCTTTGTTGACCAGCTGGCTCATACGGGATACATAGCGGGATGCCGTGTTCCGGTGCAGGATGCCGCGGTCTGCCTTGCGCTGGACCAGGGATACCAGTTCCGGCAGGTAGTTGCGTGCGTCTTCCAGCTGATTATCGTCAACAAATTGTCTCATTTTTTTCATTGCGGAACGGATTTCAGACTTGGCCTGCCGATTGCGGATCCGCCGCTTCAGTGCCTGTCTGGCCCGTTTTGCCGCTGATTTGTGATTTGCCATAACTCCTCCGTAGGATGTCTAGTCCGGCATGAAGTGTACGGGATTCAATCTGCAAAGTCAACG
Organism: uncultured Holophagae bacterium; assembly: GCA_964506215.1. Taxonomy (GTDB): domain Bacteria; phylum Acidobacteriota; class Holophagae; order Thermotomaculales; family Thermotomaculaceae; genus CAZDKZ01. The sequence continues at coordinate 55,330 of CAZDKZ010000007.1, read as the reverse complement.
GTCTCTTTCAGTTTTTTTGATTTGCTCTGTCGGCAGCGTATCCGTTGGAAAGGACACGGTTTCCCGTGTTCGGGGCCGAAAAATGTGATAAGCTGAAGCAACCCATAGAAGAGAGGATGTTTCCTGCCGATGTCAAAAGACACCCGACAGCCCTGTGTGCTGGTTGTGACCGGACCAACAGCGACGGGAAAATCCCGTCTTTCCATGGAGATTGCCCGCCGTTTGAACGGGGAGATCATTAACGCCGATGCCATGCAGGTATACCGCGACATGGATATCGGGACCGCCAAACCCGATACTGTAGACCGCAATGAAATTCCCCACCATCTCTACGATATCTGTGATCTGACCAAGCGGTTTTCTGCCGGTGAATACGTGGAACGGGCGACGGTGGTGATCCGGGACATTCTGGACCGGGGGAAATTGCCCATTGTTGTGGGTGGCACGGGGATGTATGTCCGATCCTTGATGACCGGTTTCTTCCAGGAGCCCGGGCCGGATGACACGGTAGAGGACAGTTTGCGGGCATCACTGGACCGGGCGGGTCTGGAATACCTGTACCGGATGCTCCAGCGGGTGGACCCGTTGCTGGCCTCCAAGGTTTCTCCGCGGGACACCCAGCGGATCATTCGCGGGTTGACCGTTTATTTCTCCTCCGGCAGGCGGTTGACCGATCTCTGGGCGGATACCACGCCACCATTGCCGGATGTGCGTTTTGTGGTGATCGGCTTGACCGCGGATCGGGAAGAACTTTACGCAGCCATTAACCGGCGGGTGGATGTGATGATGGAAAACGGGTTTCTTGAGGAGGTACGCGACCTGGTTGAACACGCCGCGCCCGAAGCCCTGCACGCATTCAAGGCGATCGGCTACCGGGAACTGGCCCAGGTGATCCAGGGGAACATGACGCTGGAAGCCGGTGTTGAGCGGATCAAGCAGAGTACCCGGCGGTTTGCCAAACGTCAGCTGACCTGGTTCAGAAGCGAGTCGGCCCGCTGGTTCACGGTGGATCTCAAGCGGGGTGAGATTCCGGTTGAACAAATTCTCAATTTTATTACCATTAAATTGAACGATACAGGAGAGGAATAACAATGGAAAACAAGACCGCTCCGATCAATATTCAGGATGATTTCCTGAACCGCATCCGCCGCGAGAAATTGAGCATCCATATTTACCTGGTAAATGGCAAGAAACTGATCGGTAAAGTCCGGGCGTTTGACCGGTTTACCGTACAGTTGGTCAATGGCGCATCGGAACAGTTGGTGTTCAAGCATGCAATTGCCAGCATCCTGATTGCCCCTGCCGGGAGTGGGAATGACTGAACCTGAACGTTTACGTGTAATCCGAAGTATCTTTATTTTCTCCGAACTGGATGAAGAGCATCTGCGGGATATCCTGGCCCATTGCCGGGAAATGGATGTGGACAAGGGACAGGTCATTGTCAGTGAGAATACCCCGGGCGATTCACTGTTTGTCATCATGGAAGGGAATGTGAAGGTCTCGGTGATTTCCAGTGAAGGGAAGGAAATCATCCTCTCGACTCTCAAGGGCGGGGAGTTTTTTGGTGAAATGAGCCTGCTGGACGGCGAAACCCGTTCCGCCAATGTGATCAGTCTCTCCAAGACCCGTCTGTTGAAGCTGGTTCGGGACGATTTCCTCAATCACATTCTCCCCAACCGGGATATCGCGGCCGGTGTGTTGAAAGTCATGTCACGGCGGTTAAGGGCGGCCAATGAACGAATCACCAACCTGATCGCGCTGGATGTGTTCGATCGCCTGGCCCGGTATTTCAAACGGGAAGCCGGGGAAAAGGGCCGGTTGCTGATTGACGGCAGCGTAGTTTTTGAACGGTTGCCGCAAAGTGACATTGCGTCGATCATTGGCAGTTCCCGGGAGACGGTCACACGGATGATCAAGGAAATGGTAGAACAGGGGCTGGTTGCCGTATCCGGGCGCAACATCATTCTAAAAAGAGACTTTGACGAACGGTTGGCAAACCGTCATCAGAATAACTGAAACATGACAAAACGAGAAACTGACCGGTATCCGCTGCAGATCCAGGTAGACTATGCGCTGGATGAAGAAGCGGATGTATTGTACTCAACCGATATCAGTGAACAGGGAATTTTCCTGGAAACGGCTTGTCCGTATCCGGTAGATACCAAGCTGACCCTGCATTTCAACCTGCCCGGTTCAACACGTTTGATGACGGTTGTGGCGGAAGTCGTTCGGGTGGTTCGGGAATCCGGGGAATCCGAAGGGTGGACGGTGCCGGGAATGGGCCTGCGGTTCATGGCAATCGAACCGGAAGACGCGGCATACGTTCGCAGATTTATTCTCCGCGTGTCCGGGGCATGATTCGTTTTTGAAAAGCTGCAATGAGGAACAGACGTCAGTCGGTGAATTCACCGTACATGCCACTGGTGTCAATGGTTCGGTCGTCCACCGATTTCTTTCTCCAGAACAGCATACCGTTCCAGGTACGTTTCCAGAAGCCCGGCAGTTCTTCCCGGTTCGGGGCCGTCTTGTCCCGATATTTCAGGACCGCAAATATGAGCACGTTTTTTCCATCAGCAGGTGAATAATTGAACTTCCGGATCGGTTCACTGAAGATGTAATAATTGGACTTCAGGCTGAACGTGTGTGAACCCTCGGAAAGGTTGTGAATTTCCAGTTGTTTTCCTTTCATGGGCAGTGCGATGGGAACCGGCTGGTCGTCAATGGAAAGTTGAATGGGATAGTTTATGGTGTTGGAAAAAAACAATACGCAGGTATTGTTCTTTGTGCCGACTTCCCGGATATCGCTGATTTTCACTGGTCTGCAACTGATGACGAAAAGAGTTGCAAATGCAAGCAAGATGAGTTTCTTCACATTTCCCTCCGTAGGAGGGACTATAACACAGCCGGATGAATGCTGTAAATTGCAAACAGAACCCGGGACAACTTCATGAAGCGGTTCGTGAATTGTTGGATTCCCATTGAATTTCCGATATACTTGTCGCGATATGAAGACCGCATTTTTTAAACGTCATCCGTTTGTGCGGAAGGCACTGGTTGTTATTGCCGTGCTGGCTGTTATGGGACTGGTTTTTGCCGGAGAATCGTGGCGCATGCTCAGTGATGCGGTCCGGGGAGATACCGTCGTTGTTCCCGAAGTGATCGGGATGCCGCTGGCAGAGGCCCGGTCGCATCTGCAGGAGGCAGGCCTGGATGCACTGCTCAGCGAGCAGAGCAGCGTTTTCTCGGATTTTGTCATGCGTGGCGGGATTGCCGTGCAGGACCCGGCGCCCGGCAGCCAGGTCAAGCGGGCCCGGGTTGTGGAACTGGTGCTGAGTCGCGGTTCCCGCAAGGAGACCATTCCGGATTTAACCGGACTCTCCGTGGAGGAAGCCGCAGAAGTGGCACGCAGTTACCAGATGCGCCTCACCGGTGTGGACCACGTACACGATGTGCGTCCCGTCGGAACTGTTATTGCGCAGACGCCGGCACCGGGCCATTCGGGAATTGTGGACAACCGCATCAAACTTCTGGTCAGTGACGGGCCCATGCCGAACCGGTATGTGATGCCCGACCTGGCGATGCGTCCCCTTGTCGAAGTGGAACGGGAATTGAAGAAAAGCGGTGTTCCCTACGTGGTCAAGACATTTGCAAACCAGATTGAAGATCGCAATATTCTTTTTGTCAAAGAGCAATATCCCCTTCCGGGACACATGATGTCCGAGGATGACATTGTGACCCTGAAGGTCGTTGAAAGGGAGTTTCTGTGAGACCGGTGGTATCCCCCTCCATTCTGTCAGCTGATTTCAGCCGGCTGGGTGAGCAGTTACAGGCGCTTGAAAGGGCCGGTATGGAATGGGTCCATGTGGACGTAATGGACGGTCATTTTGTCCCCAACATTACCATCGGTCCCCTGGTGGTTGAAGCGATCAAGCGTGCCGTTCCCAATATCAAAGCGGATGTGCACCTGATGATTTCAGAGCCCACCCGCTACGTGGAGGCATTTGCCCGGGCCGGCGCTGATGTGCTGTATGCGCACGTGGAAGCCGATCATCACCTGGACCGCCTGGTTCACCAGATTCGTGAAGCAGGTGTTCGACCGGGCGTCTCGCTGAATCCCGCAACGCCGGTTGCATCACTGGAACATGTCTTGCCGTTGGTAGACACGGTGCTGGTCATGTCGGTGAATCCGGGTTTTGGCGGCCAATCCTTCATTCCCTATTGTCTGGACAAGATTCGCCGGCTGGCTGAGATTCGAGACAGTCGCGGGCTGGACTTTTTTATTGCAGTTGACGGTGGCGTCAATGCCGGAAACATTGCTGAAATCGCAACCGCCGGAGCCGGATTACTTGTGGCCGGCTCCGCTGTGTTCCGGGATGACCCCGTACATAATTTCCAACACTTGACCGAGTTAATCGAGGAGAAGAGGTGACGCATGCGCAAGATTTTCATCATTCCTGTCCTGATGGTGCTGCTGACAGCCGGTTGTAAAAAGCGTATCGATAACGAGGTAAAACAGACTTCACTGGAAGTTCCGGTGGCGGAGGTCCTGGAACGGGGTCTGGGTTACCTGGCGGACGGGAAGTTCTATACGGCCCGGAAATACTTTGAAATGATCCAGGATAACGCGGCCAACTCCCGGGAGTTCCCCCGGGCGAAGATTGGCCTGGCCGATGCCTATTTTTATGATATTTCGGCAGGCGCCCCGGACGCATTGCCACAATACATGTCTTACCTGGTCTATTTTCCCAACGGTGAATATGCCGCTTATGCGCAATACATGGTGGGCATGTGTTATTACTCGGAAATCAACAGTCCGGACCGTGATCAGAGCTATTCCCGGAAGGCGATTTCCGAATTTGAGAAATTGAAGACACAGTTTCCGGATTCGCCTTATGTCACTCTCTGCGATGAAAAGATCCGTCTGTGCTGGCAGCGGATGGCCCAGCATGAGTATGAAGTGGGCGTGTTTTATCACAAAATCAATTCCCACAAGGCTGCGGAAATGCGATTCCGCTATGTACTGGATAATTATCTGAGCTATTTGACAGTTGACGAGCGGGAGGAAGTTTACTATTTCTTTTCCCGCACACTGTTTGCAATGACCAAGTATGATGAGGCGGCACGTTATTTCCGGCTGATCCTGGAGCAGTATCCGGAAACCTTGCATCGGGACCAGCTGCGGGCTGACCTGGCAGACATTGAATCCGGTAAGCTTCAGCGCGAAAAAGAGGAACGGATCGAAGAACTGCGGGAACAATTCAAGAAACGGAAACAGAAAGATACAGACGATTCTGAACAGAACGATCAATCATAACAACGACCGACGACGGATTTGACCGGACCGGTACGGTTGAAAGGAGAAAATAGAGCGTCATGAAGCACTATGTGGATTTTCTGCATACGGAGAATAACCTTACAGAAGAAGAAAGAATGGTTTATGACACGGTCCATGAGTTTGTCAATGCGCGTGTCAAGCCGGATATCGCAACATATTATGAGGACGGCCGGTTTCCCGCACACCTGATCCGCGAAATGGGTGAACTGGGATTCTATGGCCCCACACTCTCGGATTTTGGTGGAGCCGGGCTGTCCAATGTCGCCTATGGTCTGATCAACCAGGAACTGGAACGGGGAGACAGTGGACTCCGGAGTTTCGCGTCAGTTCAAAGTGCCCTGGTGATTTATCCCATACATGCTTTCGGGTCCGATGAGCAGAAGGAACGGTTTCTGCCCGGTCTGATGACCGGTGAGTCCATCGGTTGTTTCGGGTTGACCGAGCCGGATTTCGGGTCCAATCCGGGTGGCATGCGGACCCGGGCCGTACGGGATGGAGACAGCTGGATCCTCAACGGGGCCAAGATGTGGATTACAAATGGTTCCATCGCGGATGTGGCCGTTGTCTGGGCAAAGACGGATGACGGGATCATGGGCTTTCTCGTTGAAAAGGGGATGCCCGGTTTTTCCGCCCCCGAGATCAAGCATAAAATGAGTCTCCGCGCATCCGTCACATCCGAACTGATTTTTGAAGACGTGGCAGTACCGGAATCCAATCGGCTGCCGAAGACGGGTAGTCTCAAGCACCCGTTGATGTGCCTCAGCCAGGCACGGTACGGGATCGGGTGGGGCGCCATCGGGGCAGCCATGGACTGTTATGATGCAGCGGTGGACTATGCGGGTTCCCGCATCCAGTTCGATGTTCCCATTGCACGTTTCCAGCTGGTACAGAAAAAACTGGCCGACATGTTGACGGAACTGACCAAGTCCCAGTTGCTCGCCCTCCAGGTGGGACGGTTGAAAGACCAGGGGCAGGTACAGCACTATCATATCTCCATGTTGAAAATGAACAACGTGGCGTCTGCATTGGAAACTGCCCGGACAGCCCGGGACATCCTCGGGGCCAACGGTATTTCATTGGAATATCCGGTGATTCGTCACATGTGTAACCTGGAATCCGTGAAAACTTATGAAGGCACACATGATATTCATACGCTGGTGCTGGGCCAGCATATTACAGGCCTGGCGGCCTATGGTGTGAACTGAGGACATTGTGAGTCGGAACATGGAAGATGCCCTGGCCGGTGAATTTCTCCGGGTGACGGAACAGGCGTCCATCGCTGCTGCCCGGACGGTCGGGATGGGAGATGCGCCATTGTCCGACCGGGTAGCGGTGGAATCCATGCGCCGGGAAATGGAATCCATTGACGTCAACGGCACCATTGTGATCGGCGAAGGGGAACGGGACAAGGCCCCGATGCTGTATATCGGCGAATCGGTGGGGTCTGGAAACGGTCCGGAAGTGGATATCGCCGTGGATCCCCTGGAAGGGACCAACCTGTGTGCCCGGGGAGAGAGCGGGGCCATTGCCGTGATGGCGGTTGCCGAGAAGAACGGCTTGCTCAATGCGCCGGATGTCTACATGGAGAAGATCATTGTGGGTCCGTCCGCCCGGGGCCGGGTTCGATTGGATGCAACTGTTGAAGAAAATCTCAATGCCATGGCCAGCGGACTGGGCAGAAAGGTATCCGACCTCACCATTGTGATCATGGACCGTCCCCGCCATTACCGGTTGATGGAGGATGTCCGAAAGGCCGGAGCCAGGATTCACCTGATCCGGGATGGTGATCTCAGTGCCGGAATCGCAGCCGCGGTCCGGGGGACCAGCATTCACGCAGTCATGGGCATTGGCGGTGCACCCGAAGGTGTGCTGACGGCTGCTGCCATGCGTTGCCTGGGTGGGGAAATACAGGGCCGACTGATTGTTCCGGATGAAGAAACACGTAAGCGTATGAAAAAAATGGGAATTCCGGATCCGGACCGGATTTACGGTACCCATGACCTGGCCGGCGGGAAACACATCCTGTTTGTTGCCACCGGGATCACCGACGGCAGCCTCCTGGAAGGGGTGCGGTTATTCGGTGATGGTATCCGTACACACTCCCTGCTCATGCGCTCCAGCGGTCGACAGGTACGATTTGTGGATACCATTCATGTGGGTGATTCCGATACGGGTATCCGTTTTTGAAACACCCCGGGATTTTACATCCGATAAAGAGGTTGACAACATTTCTTTGCTTTTATAAACTGCTTATAATGAAAAAGAAAGAAAGTGAGAGCCGTGCCTTATGGTCATGAAACTCGGCGACATGCTGCTGGAAGCCGGACTGATCAGCCAAAAACAGCTTGATGAAGCGCTGGATGTTCAAAAAAAGGAAGGTGGCCGGCTGGGTTACATTCTGACCAAGCTGGGTTTTGTCAGTGACGAGGAGGTCACCGGTCTGCTCAGTCGACAGTATGGGATTCCGGCAGTCAACCTGGAGCATTTCGAGATCAGTGAGGATGTGCTCAAGCGGGTACCGGTGGAGGTGTCCCAGCGGTATGCCATTATTCCGCTGAGCCGTACCGGATCCACCCTGACAGTTGCCATTGCCGATCCCACAAACATTTTTGCCCTGGATGATCTGAAGTTCATTACCAACCTGAACATCGAACCGGTTGTGGCTTCCGAGTTTTCCATCCGCCAGTCCATTGAGAAGTATTACGGTACAGAGTCTGCCATGGAATTGCGCAGGGTGATGGAAGACCTGGCGGAAGTGGATGAAGAAGAACTGGAAGTCATTGAAGAAGATGAAGATCTGGATATTGAAAGCCTGGAGGCTTCCAGTGTGGAAGCACCGGTGGTCCGGTTGGTCAATACCATCCTCACCGACGCGGTACGGAAAGGTGTCAGTGATATTCACGTGGAACCGTATGAAAAGGAAATGCGGATCCGGTTCCGGCTGGACGGTGTACTGCATGAGGTCATGAAGCCGCCGTTGAAAATGCGGGATGCCATTATTTCGCGTATGAAAATTATGGCCAAGCTGGATATCGCGGAGAAGCGTCTGCCCCAGGATGGCCGAATCAAGCTGAAAATGAAACTGGAAGGGAAACGGAAAGAACTGGATTTCCGTGTTTCCATTCTGCCCACCCTGTTCGGCGAAAAAGTGGTTATGCGTATTCTGGACCCGGAAAAACTCATGCTCGACATGACCAAGCTGGGTTTCGAGCAGGAAAGCCTGGATAAGTTCCAGGCCGAAGTGACCAAGCCGTACGGCATGATACTGGTGACGGGGCCCACGGGTAGTGGGAAGACCAATACCCTGTATTCATCCATCAGCCTGTTGAACAAAGTCGATACCAATATCATGACCGCCGAAGACCCGGTGGAGTTCAACCTGAAGGGTATCAACCAGGTGAATGTGAAGGACGAAATCGGACTGACATTCGCCGCTGCGCTCCGTTCGTTTCTCCGCCAGGATCCCAACATCGTCCTGGTTGGTGAGATTCGTGACTTTGAAACGGCGGAAATCGCGATCAAAGCAGCGCTGACCGGTCACCTTGTGCTGTCCACCCTGCATACCAATGATGCGCCGTCCACCATCAGTCGTCTGATGAACATGGGTATTGAGCCGTTCCTGGTCGCCACATCGGTGAACCTGATCTGTGCCCAGCGACTGGTACGGCGGGTATGCTCGGAATGCAAGGAAGAAATCAAGGTACCGCAGAAAACACTGCTGGATATCGGCTTTACACCGGAAGAAGCAGAAACCGTCAAGGTATTTGACGGCAGGGGTTGTGACCGATGCAACGGCACCGGATACAAGGGACGCGTGGGGTTGTACGAAGTCATGCAGGTTTCAGACGAAATTCGTGAACTGATTCTCAGTGGGGCCACGGCCATGGATCTGCGGAACCAGGCCATACGGGAAGGCATGATTACATTGCGTCGAAGCGGTCTGATCAAGATCATGACCGGTATGACCAACATCGAGGAAGTGTTACGGGAAACCGTCCTGTAACAGGAGGAAGCGAACATGGATGTCACACTCAGTCAACTGTTGAAGACCATGGTGGAGCAGTCGGGCACCGATCTCCACATCACCACCAATTCGCCACCCCAGGTGCGGATTCATGGTAAGTTGATCCCCTTGAAGCTTCCACCGTTTAATCCCACGGACACGAAGAAACTGATATACGCGATTCTGAACGACAGTCAGAAGCAGCGTTTTGAAGAACAGCTGGAGCTGGACTTTTCATTCGGGATCAAGAACCTGGCCCGCTTCCGTGCCAATGTGTTTTACCAGCGCGGTGCGGTGGCCGGTGCGTTCCGACTGATTCCATATGAAATCAGGAATTTCAATACGCTGGGTATTGCCAGGGCAGTGGAAAGCCTGTGCGAGTTGCCCCGCGGCCTGATCCTGGTAACCGGTCCTACCGGTAGTGGTAAGTCCACCACCCTGGCCGCGATGCTGGACAAGATCAACGCGGAGCGCAGTGAGCACATCATTACCATTGAAGATCCGGTGGAATATCTCCATTCCCACAAGCGGTGCATTGTAAACCAGCGGGAAGTTCATACCGATACCAAGTCATTCAGCCGGGCATTGCGTGCGGCACTCCGCCAGGACCCGGATGTTGTCCTGGTGGGTGAAATGCGAGACCTGGAAACGGTTGAAACGGCCCTGACCATTGCGGAAACCGGTCACTTGACATTTGCAACCCTGCATACCAATTCCGCAATCCAGACCATCAACCGTATCATTGACATTTTCCCGGCCCACCAGCAGACCCAGATTCGCACCCAGCTGTCATTCGTGCTGGAAGGCGTGGTCTGTCAGTCCCTGTTACCAACGGCCAATGGCAAGGGTCGTTGCCTGGCCATGGAGGTATTGGTACCCAACGCAGCGGTACGGAACCTGATCCGTGAAGACAAGATTCACCAGATTTATGCCACCATGCAGACCGGTCAGTTGAAGCATGGGATGCAGACCTTCAACCAGTCTCTGGCCACCCTGTATTTCCAGGGTAAGATCAGCCGGGATACGGCAGTTGCCCGTTCTTCCAACAAGGACGAATTGATCGATATGATGAACCGGGGCGTCGGTGCACTGGACCAGACACCGTCCACACCGCAACCGGAAATTGGTAAACGAAATCCAAAAATCAAATATACGTAAATAACAGGAGGGGTGTATGCTTTTCGAATATACCGGAAGAACCCGGTCCGGAGAGGCTCGGCAAGGCGAGATCAAAGCCAAGTTTCGCGAGGAAGCCATTGCCCTTCTGAGAAAGCAGAACATCGTCGTTACAGCGATTCGTGAGAAGGAAGGCGGTTTCCAGGGAATTTCCCTTGGTGGCGGTCGGGTTACCACAAAAGACCTGGCCGTATTTACCAAGCAGTTCTCGGTTATGATCGACGCCGGTCTGCCGCTGGTGCAATGCCTGGAGGCCATGGCATCCCAGCAGGACAACAAGACTTTTCAGAAGGTCCTTTTCGAGGTACGAACGGATGTGGAACAGGGTATGACCCTGGCGGATTCGCTGGGACGGCATCCCAAGGTATTTGATGAACTGTATGTAAACATGATCGCGGCCGGTGAAGCGGGCGGTATCCTGGACATCATCATGCAGCGCCTGGCCATTTACATTGAGAAAAACTACAAGTTGAAAGCGGCATTCAAGTCTGCACTGGTATACCCGATCACGGTATTCACGTTTGCAATCCTGATTGTTGCCATCATTCTCTGGAAGGTGATTCCGGCGTTCGAAGGCATGTTCAAGAGTATGGGTGCGGATTTGCCTCTTGCCACGCGGGTTGTCGTGGGCCTGTCCCATTTCCTGGTTTCGTTCGGGTGGCTCCTGATCATCATCATTGCAATCGGTATCATGGGTCTTCGCCAATATTACAAGACCGACCAGGGACGCCACCTTATTGATGCAATCCTGTTGAAACTGCCCATTCTGGGTCTGATTCTGCGGAAGATTTCGGTGGCGCGGTTCAGCCGGACGTTGTCCACGCTGGTCTCTTCCGGGGTTCCGATCCTGGAAGGTCTGTTCATCACGGCCCGCACATCAGGGAATGCCGTTATTGAGGATGCTATTCTCAATACCCGGAAATCGGTTGAAGAAGGAAAGACGATCTCTGACCCGTTGAAAGATTCCGGTGTGTTCCCGCCCATGGTGACGCAGATGGTGTCGGTCGGGGAAGCAACTGGTGCACTTGACGCGATGCTGGGCAAGGTGGCGGACTTCTACGAAGATGAAGTGGATACCGCGGTCGCCGGCCTGATGTCCCTGATGGAACCGTTGATGATCATGTTCCTGGGGGGGCTGGTTGGTGGTATCGTTATTGCCATGTACCTGCCGATTTTCAAGATCATTACCCTGGTGGACTAAGGTATCCCCGGTGCATGTTGGGTGTCCCTTGGAATAGGGTGGTTTGTTCCCGTGAGCCCCGACTGCCTGTGACGGAGTGGCGGTATGGGTGATCTGGGTTTCCGGTTTTTCATTTCCCGCACATTCAGTGCGCTCACTTTGCTGGTAATTGTCCTCCTGGTCAATGCCCTGGAGCCGGGTCGGCTGTCTCCGGTGCCGGCGGCGATGGTGATTCTTGCATACGCCCTGTTCAATATGACCCTGTATGGCGTTGGTGTCCGCCGAATCTATCTTCTGCTGATCCTGCTGGATGTTCTGGTCGTGACGTTGTTGATCTATGTGACCGGCGGGTATGAAAGCCGGTTCCAGTTTCTGTACCTGATCCTGGTGATTTATGCCGGTTTTTTCGTTCAGCGGGACCTGCTGCACCTGATTGCGGCCCTGGCGGTTGTGTCCTATTCCATCGTGTTGCTGCTGCAGTTTTTCCACCTCATTCCATCCATGGGGAATGTTTCCATTACAGCAGCGGATGTGTCCTATGTGATCGGTGTGAATTTCGTTGCCCTGCTCCTGGTTTCCCTGGTTGTGGGGCTGCTGGCTACCCGGATCGGCCGGTTGACCAGCCAGGTTGAGGCCAGGGAAAAGAGTCTGCGCCAGATGGTGCGACTGAAAAACCGGATTGTGGACGCGATTCCCAGTGCGTTGATCACCACTGACGCAGATCTCCGGGTAACCTATTTCAACCATGAGGCCCGGGACTTTCTGCTGCGCCATGAAATGATCATGCCGGACGAGCTGATGGGCCAGAATCTATCGAAGCTCTTTCCGGTTCGGGAGTTGTGGGACGAAGATGATCCAAACGTGGTGCAACGGGTGGAATACACCTTCCCCAATGGTATCGTGATCGGGATGAACTTGAGTCGGATGTTCGCGGAAGACAGGCTGACCGGTGTGTTGATGGTTTTTCAGGATCTGACCAGTCTCAAAGCGATGGAACGCAGTGTCTGGTTCCGGAACAGCCTGATGTCGCTGGGGGAAATGGCGGCTGGGATTGCCCACGAGATCCGGAATCCCCTGGCTTCGGTGACGGGTGCCGTGCAATTGCTCAAGGAACAACGGACATCCAGCCAGGACGGGGAATTGTTTGCCATTATTGAGGATGAATTGGAACGCCTGCGCGGTACACTCCAGGACTTTCTCAGTTTTACCCGGGATGAACAGGATGAACCGGTGGATACGGACTTGAACGCGCTGGTGGTGGAAGTATTGAACTTGTTTGAAAAGGGGAAGACAGATCAAGTTCTGTTGGAAGCGGATCCCGGCATTTATGCCAACAGTCTGCGGGCCAGGTGTAAGCGGGGCAAGTTTAAGCGGGTGATCTGGAACCTGTTGAAGAATGCGGAGAAGGCCGTCCAGTACCAGGAGCAGCAGATCATTTATGTGAATCTCTTTGCAGAAGGTGAAGAACTGGTCCTTCGAATTGAGGACACCGGACCCGGCATTCAGCCGGACGTGATGGATCGGATTTTTGAACCGTATTTTTCAACGTTTGCCAAGGGATTCGGACTGGGACTGTCCATTTCAAAGACGATTGTTGAAGAAATCGGTGGCACAATTGAAGCAATGAATACAGAAGGAGGCGGCGCCCGGTTCCTGGTGAAACTGCCGCTATCTGTAGAAGGACAGGAGGCGTGATCGAATGACCCATTCCCGCATACTGCTGGTGGATGACGAAACCAGTTTGCTGACCATCATGAAACGGGCGCTTTCGGTTGATGGACGGGAAGTCACGGCTGTTGAGACAGCAGAGAAGGCACTGGAATACCTGGAAAAAAGAGAAGTGGACCTGGTAATCAGTGATCTTAAACTGCCGGGAATGTCCGGTATTGACCTGATGCGCACATTGAAAGAAAAGGGAAGCCACGCGGATTTTGTGATTGTAACGGCTTACGCCACAACCAGTTCCGCAATTTCAGCTTTGAAACTGGGCGCGGATGATTATCTGATCAAGCCGTTTGATATTGAAGAGCTTCGAATTGTTGTGAACCGGATCCTGGACAACCGGCAGATCCGTGAGGAAGTCACCGTTTTGAAACGGGAGCTGTTACAGGATGTGGATGATGGTGGTCTTGTGGGTCGCAGCCGATCGATGGAGCAGATCAGACGGATGATTCAGAAGGTTGGCCCCACCGAACTGTCTGCCCTGATTACCGGGGAAAGCGGTACCGGGAAAGAACTGGTGGCCAAGGCCATTCATCGGAACAGCAGCAGACGGGACGGACGATTTGTGTCCGTGAACTGTGCCGCACTGCCGGAAACATTGCTGGAATCGGAACTGTTCGGGGCGGAGAAAGGCGCCTACACCGGCGCGGACCGTTCCCGTAAGGGCTTGTTCGAGGTTGCCGACGGGGGTACGTTGTTCCTGGACGAGATCGGTGAAATGCCCATGTCCATGCAATCCAAGCTGCTTCGTGTGCTCCAGGATTTTGTCATTCGTCGTGTGGGCGGTCATGAAGACAGGCCCGTGAATGTGCGAATTGTTACAGCAACCAACCGGGATCTGAAAGCGGAAATCCACAATCATCGGTTCCGGGAGGACCTGTATTTCCGGATCAACGTGTTTCACATTGACCTGCCGCCGTTGCGCAACCGGACAGAGGATATTCCGGTATTGGCGGAGCATTTGATGGGAAAGATCTGTTCCCGGATGAACCGATCTGTTCCGATCATAACCCGGAATGCACTGGCTGTCCTGGAGCGTTTCCACTGGCCGGGAAATGTTCGGGAACTGGAAAATGTCATGGAGCGGACACTGGCATTTGAAACGTCAGATGTGATTGATGTGGAGAGTCTGCCGGACTATCTGCAGACCGATGCAATTGCGGAGACCGCTGATCTGCCGGACCGGGGAATGGACCTGGAACAGCAGCTTCGACAGATCCGGTACAGCTATATGAAAAAAGCAATGAAACGATCCGGTGGGGTGATGCGGGACGCGGCGCGGATGCTGCAGATGACATTCCGTTCATTTCGCTATTATTTCCACAAACATGAAGAAGAGTTCGGCGGTGCAAACGGTTCTGTTGATGTCACCGGAATGGATAAGGAAGGGGAACGTTAGCGGTTCGCCACTGTCTGGGTTATAATGGACGCCTTCAAACGGGAGCCAGGTATGCAGGAATTTGACGAAAACAAAATGGATTACCCGGAAGAGCCGATTACCCGGGAGGAGCCGGACCTGGAAGAGGCGTCGGTAAGCCCCGCGGAGTCGGATTTCTCCGATGATCCGCAGCCGGAAAAGAAGCGGAAGTTACCGGCCTATCTCCGTTACTGGGGACTGGAACACTATCCGTTTGCCCTGGCGCCGGATCCGTCCATGATTTACATGAGCAAGCAGCACCAGGAATGCCTGGTGCGGTTGAAGTTTGCGGTGATTTCCGGGAAGGGCGGTGCGTTGCTGATTTCCGAAAATGCCGGCGACGGGAAGACCACCCTGCTCAACAAGTTCATGCAGACCATTGAAGAGGATGTGGGCACCGATGTGCGGATTGCATTCCTGGACCATCCCACCCTGTCCGTGAACGAAATGCTGGGTGAGATCGCTCGCCAGTTCGGTGTTGATGACTTCAACGTCAATGACAAGATCAGTATTCTGAATAATATGCGTCAGAAATTGATTGAACTGAACCGGGATGAAGTCCGCTGCATTGTGATTATCGATGAAGGGCAGATGCTGGCCCACAGCCCGGAAATGCTGCAGGAACTGCGCATCCTGATGAACCTGGTTCAGCATGGCAGATTCCTGTTGAGTTTCATCCTGTCCGGTCAGAAGCCGCTGGAACCGGCGATTCGCAACATGCCGGAATTCTGGCAGCGGCTGCCGGTGCGGTTCTTTCTGCGGAACCTGGATTATGGGGATACCAAGCGGTTGATTGAACATCGGATCCGGATGTCCGGAGGTGATCCGGCAAAGATCTTCAGTGACACCGCGGTCAAGGGGATTTACAATTTTTCGGAAGGGTGTCCACGGGTTATCCTGTCCATTGCGGATCTTGCGCTGGTGATCGGACATTCCATGTATTCCAAGCGTATTGACTTCAAGGAAGTGTCAGAGGCCTGTGGCGACATGAATAAGGGTGGTGAAAGCTACCACTATTTCAATTATCTGCAGGATGACCGGGTGGATGAACTGGAAGAGCGAAAGCGGCGGTGTCCGTTTTGTGAATCGACCATGGATGATGGCCTGGCATACTGTCCCAACTGCAATTTCCTGGTGGAAGAAGGACGGGGACCGGCATCCATTGAATGTATACATTGTGGTGTTTTGAATAAACCGGGTTCCACCCTGTGCTCATTTTGTGGCAAAATACTCATGGTGGAGTGCCCGTTCTGTGGCGCACACAATCCACCCGCGAGGAAACAATGCGGGGCGTGCGGGTATACCCTCACGGTAACCGCAGAACCGGATCCTCTGGACGAACTCAAGCGATCACTGGATGGCGGAGAACTGGATGATTATCTCAACGTCGAAGGCGTACGGGATATGTTTGTCAAGGAGACACCGCTGCTCAGCATCCAGGTGCGTCGCGCGGGATTCCGGATGTTGCCCGCTGTCGCCGTGTTCCGGAATGGGAGTCGGACCAAGCGGATCGCGGGGACTTTTACGCTGACGAACAAGGGCATCAGCCTGGTCGGCAAGACCGATTCCACCTACGTGGCGTATGGGGACATCCGGAAGATTGAGCGGACGATTGAGCGAAACTCAAGACTGTTGGTGACGTTCCGTGAACGGGACGAGCAGGCTGTATTTGACCTGCCCCTGGGCCAGGGAGGAAAGTCACAACTGACATTGGCACTGAATAAGTATCTGACCCACTTTCAGGAGGAGAACGAATGACCAAGTACGTGTATTTCTTTTCAAAGAGCGGTTCGGAGGGCGACGCCTCCATGAAGAACCTGCTCGGCGGCAAAGGCGCAAACCTTGCCGAAATGTGTAATCTGGGCGTCCCGGTGCCCCCGGGATTTACCATATCGACTGAAGCCTGTGTACATTCCTACAAACATGATGGTCAATGGCCGGAAACACTGTGGGGCCAGGTGAAGGAAAACCTGGCGAAACTGGAATCGGAACTGGGCAAGAAGTTTGGGGACAACCAGAACCCGTTGCTGGTGTCTGTCCGTTCCGGTGCACGGGTTTCCATGCCGGGTATGATGGACACCATTTTGAACCTGGGTATCAATGACCGGGCCGTTGAAGGCCTCGCCGCCCAGTCCGGCAGCCGTCGATTTGCGTT
This sequence comes from uncultured Holophagae bacterium, assembly GCA_964506215.1. Lineage (GTDB taxonomy): Bacteria > Acidobacteriota > Holophagae > Thermotomaculales > Thermotomaculaceae > CAZDKZ01. The sequence continues at coordinate 38,342 of CAZDKZ010000007.1, read as the reverse complement.
TGACTCCTATCGGCGTTTCCTGCAGATGTTCGGCAACGTTGTCATGGGCATTGATGGCGACCATTTTGAACATCGCCTGGAAAAGATGAAAAAGGACAAGGGCGTTGCTCAGGATACCGAGCTGACTGCTGAAGACCTGGAAACACTGGTGGCAGATTTCAAACAGATTTTCCACGATCAGGCCGGCGAAGCGTTTCCGGATGATCCCGATGAACAGTTGAAGAAGGCGGTCAATGCCGTGTTCCGGTCCTGGGATAACGACCGGGCCAACACCTACCGACGGCTGAACAAGATTCCGGATGAATGGGGTACTGCCGTAAACGTCCAGTCCATGGTATTCGGGAACATGGGGGACGACTGTGCTACCGGTGTTGCCTTTACCCGGGATCCCTCCACCGGTGAACGACGTTTCTTCGGTGAGTTCCTGGTCAATGCGCAGGGCGAAGATGTTGTGGCCGGTATCCGTACCCCGCATCCGATTTCAAAAGAGAATGCAGGGGACAGCGGGCTGACCTCCATGGAAGAAGAAATGCCGACACTGTATAAACAACTGGTGGACATCTACCATAAGCTGGAAGAACACTACCGGGACATGCAGGATCTGGAGTTCACCGTTGAGAATAACGAACTGTTCCTGCTCCAGACCCGCAACGGGAAACGGACCGGCTTTGCTTCGATCCGGATCGCCTGTGACATGGTGGAAGAAGGATTGATTACGGAAGAAGAAGCGTTGAAACGGGTGGAACCTACCGCCATCACCCAGTTGCTGGCACCGGTCTTCAACCTGGACAAGAAGCAGCAGGCGCTCAATGAAAACCGTTTGCTCACCAAGGGTCTCAATGCGGGTCCCGGTGCGGCAACCGGTCGCATCATGCTGTCGGCCGACAAGGCTGTTGAAATGGCCCAGAAGGGACCGGTGGTCCTGGTCCGCGTGGAAACATCACCGGAAGACCTGGCCGGCATGGATGCCGCCCAGGGTATTCTCACCGCCCGCGGCGGGATGACCAGTCATGCGGCTGTTGTGGCCCGTGGCATGGGCAAACCCTGCGTTGTGGGTTGTGGTGAACTGGAAGTGGATTATGCAGCGTCTACCATTACCGTAAAGGGCCGGACACTGAAAGAGGGCGACTTTATCTCCATCGACGGTACCACCGGTGAAGTGATTGAAGGACAGGTGGAAACCATGCCGTCCGAAGTCATCCAGGTGTTGATTGAGGGTAAGGGCAATGTGGGAGATTCGCTGATCTGCAAGAATTTCTCCCGACTGGTTTCCTGGGCGGAAAGCAGGAAGCGGATGGGTGTTCGCACCAACGCCGACACGCCCCATGACGCCGCTGTTGCCCGGAATCTGGGAGCAAAGGGTATCGGCCTGTGCCGCACCGAGCACATGTTCTTTGAAGAAGACCGGATCATGGCCGTTCGTGAAATGATCGTTGCGGAAAATACCGCGGCACGGGAAAAAGCGCTGGCCAAGATTCTGCCCATGCAGCGGGGCGATTTTGAGGGCATTTTTGATGCCATGAATGACCTGCCGGTTACGGTACGGCTGCTGGATCCGCCACTCCATGAGTTCCTGCCCCACGAAGCAGACGCCCAGAAAGAATTGGCTGCGTCCCTGGGTGTTGAACTGGACCAGTTGATTCAGCGGATTGAAGGTTTGAGCGAAATGAACCCCATGCTGGGCCATCGTGGGTGCCGCCTGGGGATTACCTATCCGGAAATTTACAAGATGCAGGTTCGGGCAATTATCGAAGCTGCTGTCAATTGCAAGGCCAGGGGCGGTAACCCGGTACCGGAAATCATGATTCCGCTGGCGGGTTTCAAGTCTGAGCTGGCATACCTGAAAGAAGTTCTGGTTGAAGAAATCGAAGCTGTTTTCGCTGAGAAGGGGCAGCGGGTGGATTATCTGATGGGCACCATGATCGAAGTGCCCCGTGCGGCCGTTACCGCAGATGAGATTGCGGAAGTCGCTGAGTTCTTCTCATTCGGAACCAATGACCTGACCCAGATGGGTCTCGGATTTTCCCGTGATGACGCGGGCGGTTTCATCTCAGATTATCTGGGCAAACGGATATTCCCGCAGGATCCGTTCCAGAGCATCGATGTGAATGGCGTGGGTGAACTGGTGAAGATCGCGGTGGAGAAGGGCCGGTCCACCAATCCCAAGCTGAAACTGGGTATCTGTGGTGAGCATGGGGGTGACCCGGATTCCGTGCATTTCTGTCACGGGGTGGGCCTGGATTATGTCAGTTGTTCCCCGTACCGGGTACCGGTGGCAATTCTGGCAGCGGCACAGGCTTCGCTGGACTGATCTGACCATCGGAAGTTTCCATTAGAAGTGAGAAGGTGGGTCGAGAGACCCACCTTTTTTTGTCTGTCAATTGCCCCGCAGGATTGGTATACGTCTGGGTTCCCGGGAGGGGTCCAGCGGCAGTGTGATGGTCAGAATGCCATTCTCCTGGTTGGCCGTTATCTGGTCTGTGTCCACAGAGGAAGGCAGTGGGAATGTCCGGTGGAATGTTCCGTGGGCCCGTTCCATCCGATGGGTCTGTTCCCCCGGAACGGACATGTGGCGGGTTCGTTCCCCACGGATGATCAGTCGGTCTCCTTCCACGGTGACATTCACATCTGCTTTGTCCAGACCGGGGAGCTCCGCAACAATGACCAGCGAAACGTCGGTTTCGAATACATCAACGACCGGACTCCAGGAGCCGGATTGTGTGTCGGACATGTCCATGGCGGTACCCCGATTCTCCATGGAACGGGTCAGCCGGTCATGGAGGTTGATCAGGTTCAGAAACGGATTGTTCCGATTGGTGCCCATACAAACCTCACGTGTGTTGTTTCAGCCATTATACGCCGGATCACGATGCTGATCCAGTCGGGCGGACAGACAAAAAAAGGACCGGCAAACTGCCGGTCCCGGTTTGAACAATAGTTATGTCCGTTACATGGTGACGCCGAGTACGGTGTCCTTGATTTCCTTTTCATCATCTTCGGTCAACAGGGTGCCGATGATTTTCCCTTCTTCGTCCACGCGGACACGGAAGATCTTCGGAAATTTGACCACGTCGCCGAACTTGTCGAAGGTCAGGTCGCCGGCCACGCCCTTGTATCCTTTCACCTGCTGGAGGCGACGCAGGATATCATCGGGCCGGGAACTCTTGGAGAATGCTTTGGCAGCAATCTGCAATGCATCAAAACCGTGGGCGGCATACACATCCGGTTCCTTGCCAACCATGGAAACAAATTCGTTTACAAATGCGCGGGTGGCTTCATCCGTGGATTTGGGGTTGAACAGGGGTTTGGCATAGATCAGCCCTACCGCAGGTTCACCAATTGCCTGGATGGCATCGGTGTAGGTGGCAGAGGAAGTGGAAAACTTGAAGCAATCCACTTCTGCTTCGCTGAGTGCCCGGAGCATCTGGGCAGCGTCTTCCGGATAACCGCACAACAGCACAGCTTCCGGATCCATTTCCTTAATCTTTTCCGCGAAGCGCATGAAATCTTCATAGGTAGAATCCGGTGAATAGCGGATGACTTCCGGAATATCCATGGATTCTGTGTTTCTCGCGATGCGGAGCACTTCATTGGAAATACCGAATCCATATTCATTCTTGATGGCAATGGGGACGAACTTCCGGATGAAGAGCTGGCTGAACATGGTGTCAGCAATTCGACGGGCTTCGATGGTGTCGGACGGGTATACACGGAAGACGTAGTCGTTGCCCTGGGTCGTGATTCTGGGACTGGATGAGGTGGGTGACACAATGGGCAGCTCATATCTTTCCGCGTACGGTGCCAGTGCGAGGGTGACTTCACTGGAAACAGCCCCGATAATGACCTTCACACCTTTTTCCTGTCTCAGTTTTTCAAATGCAGCAATTCCGTTCTCGGGAATTCCCAGGGAGTCTTCGAAAAAGACCTGAACAGGTTTGTTGCGGATACCGCCATTGGCGTTCACATCGTTCACGGCAATGTCGATGGCAAACTTAATGTCCTTGCCAATACTGGCCAGCGGGCCGGACAGCGGAAGGATGGCGCCGATCTTAATGGTTTTCTCGCCACTGCAACCGGATGACAACAAGCTAATTGCAAGTGCCGCAATGCCTAAAATACTCATTATTTTCTTCATTGAAAATCCCCCTATGGATATCTTTGACGGTTTTTCGGTACGTTCAGACGATAGCAAAAAGGGCAATCCGTGTCAATGAGCTTTGGCCATGGACAGGTGACTCGAAAAGCAGGAAATAAAGTTGAATGTAAGCTTGCAAATAGTATGCTTATCGGTTAGAGTCCCAGTTGTGAAGGATTTCATTAATTGTGGGTATGGTGCAATGCAAGAAGAAGTCATTCAGAAGTTCAAAGCACTGTCCGGGGATTGTCGTCTTTCCCTGTTGCTGGCGCTGCTGGAAAGCAACCGTCCGCTGTGTGTAAATGAACTCGTTGCGCGTTTGGGGGTGAGTCAGACACGTGTGTCCCGCAATGTTCACATCCTGAAGTATTCAGGTTTGTTGAAAGCGGACCGTCAGGGTATCAAGGTATTTTATGATTTGAACCGGACGGACAGAACAAGTCTGGCGCTGTTTGACTTTCTGGCAACAACCTTTCAAATCCCCTATACGGGGGAAGAATGTCATTATTCCCGAGGGATGGTTTAATGAGTGGAACCAACGAAATCGCAGCCAATGGGCTGGGCGAGATTCTGGCGCGGCACGGTCGGAAGCGGGATCAGCTGCTTCCGATTCTGGTGGACATCAACACGGCGTATGGGCATATTGATACCCATGCAATTGTTGAAGTCAGCAAGTACACCGATGTTCCCATCAGTGAGATTCACGGTGTAATCACGTTTTATTCTTTCCTGTCTCAGGAAAAGCGCGGCAAATACATTATCCGTCTTTGCCGGACCATCACATGCGATATGGCCGGAAAAGACCGGATCGTCAAAGTTCTGGAAAAGGAACTGGGCATATCGTTCGGTGAAACCACTGAGGACGGTAGGTTTACCCTGGAATTCACCAACTGCATCGGTATGTGTGATAATCCACCGGCCATGCTGGTAAATGACCAGGCGTATGGCGGGTTGACACCGGAACGTGTTGTGGAAATTCTGGATGCATACAAATTGTCTGAATACCAGGATCTCTACGGTTACGGGGGTGTGGAATGAAGGACAGCAAAAAGAAAATTCTGTTTGGCGAATTCGTATCCGGAACAGGTCTGTCCAAGGCCCTGGGTATGGAACCGCAGGCAATCTGTGATGAAGTGAAAGCGTCCAACCTCCGGGGTCGCGGCGGCGCAGGCTTTCCCACCGGTATGAAGTGGGACCTGACCGGTCGTGAAAAGGACCCGGAAAAGTATGTGATCTGCAATGCGGATGAAGGGGAACCCGGTACGTTCAAGGATCGGATGCTCCTGACGGAACAGCCGGAGAAGATCATGGAAGGCATGGCCATCGCCGGTTATGCCATCGGCGCTTCACAGGGATTCATCTATCTTCGCGGTGAATACCTGTATATGAAGAAAGAGCTGGAAGACACTGTTGCAGCCATGAAGAAGAAAAAACTGCTGGGCGTTAACATTATGGATTCCGGTTTTTCTTTTGACATTGAAGTTCGTATGGGTGCAGGTGCCTATGTCTGCGGTGAAGAATTCGCACTGATTTCCTCCATGAACGGGGAACGGGGTGAACCGCGGAACAAACCGCCGTATCCCAGCCAGCGGGGCTTCCGGGACAAACCGACCGTGGTCAACAACGTGGAAACCCTCTGCTACATTCCCTACATCGTGTCCAAGGGTGCCGACTGGTTCAAGGAACATGGCACCCAGGCGTCCACCGGCACCAAGCTGTTTTCTGTTTCCGGTGACGTGAAACACCCCGGTGTTTATGAACTGGAACTGGGTATCACCGTGAACGACCTGCTGAAGGAAGTTGGCGGTGAAGGGGCAAAGGCTGTACAGGTCGGCGGTGCTTCCGGAACCAACGTTGCGGAAAAAGACTTTAACAAGCCTATTTGCTTCGAAGGTCTTCCGCCGGGTGGTTCCATTATCGTGTTCGATCACAGCCGTGACATGTTGCATGTACTGAAAAACTTCATGGAATTCTTTGTTGAAGAATCCTGTGGTCAGTGCACCCCGTGCCGGGAAGGTAACTATCGGCTGCTGGAAGGCATTGAAATGCTGGAACAGGGACGCTGTTCGGTTCGCTACCTGAAGGAACTCCGATTGCTCTGTGATGTGATGAAGGATTCCTCCAAGTGCGGTCTGGGGCAGACATCGCCCAACGCATTTCTCTCCATTGTGGACAACTTCAAGCATGAGATCCTGTATCGGTGAGGGACATTATGGCTGAAATGATTAAGATTACCATTGACGATAAGCCGTTCGAGGTAGAGAAAGGGACCACGATCCTTTCTGTATGTGAAAAGGCCGGACTGAAAATTCCGACCCTGTGCCATCATCCGGACCTGGAAGTAGCAGGTATCTGTCGGGTCTGCGTGGTGGAAATTGAGGGGATGGCAACCCTGCAGGCCGCATGTGCCTATCCCATCAACTATCCGATAAATATCCGGACCAACACGCCGCGTGTTCGACGGGCACGTCGGATCAACCTGGACCTGATGCTGTCCGAGCACTATGGGGATTGCTACACCTGTGTACGGAACAACAACTGTGAACTCCAGGCGCTTGCCCAGGAATATGGTGTGGACCGGTACCGGTTCCCCAGTGTGAAAGAACCCAAGTATAAAATTGACCGTTCCACCTCGATCGTTCGGGACCAGAATAAATGCATCAACTGCAAGCGTTGCATCCGGACCTGTATCGATCTTCAGCAGGTTTCCGCGCTGGAAACGGCCAACAAGGGTCATGATGTTGAAATTCAGACCGCGTTTAACAAGCCCATATCCGACATCATCTGCATCAACTGTGGTCAGTGTATCAACCGCTGTCCCACGGGCGCATTGCGGTCCAACGTACCCAACGAACTGATCTGGGAAGCCATTGATGATCCTGAAAAGCACGTGATCATCCAGACAGCACCCAGTCCCCGTGCCGCAATTGGCGAGGAATTCGGCTATCCGGCAGGCACGTCGGTTACCAAGAAACTCAACGCTGCATTGCGTAGAATGGGTTTTGACCAGGTGTTTGACACCAACTTCACCGCTGATCTGACCATCATGGAAGAGGGCAGTGAATTGTTGCAGCGACTGCACAAGGTGCTGGTGGAAGGGGACACGGAAACCAAGGTGCCCATGTTTACCTCCTGTTCACCGGGCTGGGTCAAGTATATTGAGCATTATTATCCGGAACACCTGGATCACCTGTCTACCTGCAAGTCACCCCAGCAGATGTTCGGTGCCGTGTTGAAGACATACTATGCCAAGAAAGCCGGGATTGATCCGGCCAACATTGTTGTGGTTGCACTGATGCCCTGTGTGGCGAAGAAATTCGAATGCAACCGTCCGGAGATGACCGACAGTGGCTACCAGGATGTCGATTTCGGTTTGACCACCCGTGAAATGGCCGTTATGATTAAGGAATCCGGTATTCATCTGAAAGATATGCCGGATGAAGACTTTGACCATCCGCTTGGTCTCGGTTCCGGTGCCGGCCTGATTTTCGGCGCAACCGGTGGCGTGATGGAAGCCGCGATTCGTACTGTTTATGAACTGGTTACCGGTCGTGAAGTGCCGTTTGACGGATTGAAAATTACACCGGTTCGCGGTTTTGACGGCATCAAGGATGCTGCGTTGAAGATTGAAGGTACCAAGCCGGAATTCAGCTGGCTGGAAGGCGCTGAATTGAAGGTGGCTGTTGCCCATGGTACGGCCAATGCCCGGATTCTCATGGACAAGCTGGTAGCGGGTGAGCTGGAATATCACTTTGTTGAAGTGATGGCATGTCCCGGCGGTTGCCTGGGCGGCGGCGGTCAGCCGATTCCGACGTCTCCGGAAATCCGCGCAGCGCGCGCAAACGCGATTTACACGGAAGATGAAGCACTGGCGTTGCGCAAGTCCCATGAGAATGAAGAGATCAAGCAACTGTATGATGAATTCCTGGGTGAGCCGCTCGGGCATCTGTCTCACAAGTTGCTCCACACCCACTACACCCCGCGGGGTCGGTTCTTCCTGGAGGAGAATTGAGTGGTAAGACTGGTTTTATCAACCATGAACTGATTGCAGACTATCTGGAAAACACCTCCCCCCCGGAAGGGGGGGAGGTTTCTGAAATCCTCGCCCACGCCCGTGAAATGAAGGGTATTTCCTCCGCAGAAACTGAGCGTTTGCTCATGGTGGAAGACAAGGAAATGGTGGAGGAAATCTGTCAGACCGCGAATATCATCAAGAATGAAATCTACGGCAAACGGCTGGTGCTGTTTGCGCCCCTGTATGCATCCAATCTCTGTAACAACGACTGCCTGTATTGCGGTTTCCGGAAATCCAACCGGTCGATCCGCCGCCGTACGCTGACACTGGATGAATTGCGTCAGGATGCGGAAGAGCTGGTCAGACAAGGTCACAAGCGGGTGTTGCTGGTTTCCGGTGAAGGGTTGGGTGAATCTGCGCTGGACTACACCATTAAGGCGATTGACACGATCTACTCCGTGAAAGTGGGCAATGGGGAGATTCGCCGGATCAACGTGAATATTGCCCCCCTTTCCATTGACGGTTTCAAACGGCTGAAGGCTGCCCGTATCGGTACCTACCAGTTGTTCCAGGAAACCTATCACTATGATACTTACAAGAAAATGCATGTTTCCGGACCCAAGTCCGATTATGTGAACCACCTGACGGCAATGGATCGTGCCATGGAAGCCGGGATCGACGATGTGGGCGTCGGTATCCTGTTTGGGCTGTACGACTACCGGTTCGAGATCATGGCCCTGCTGCAGCATATCCGGCACCTGGAAGACCGTTTCGGCGTGGGCGTTCACACCATATCTGTTCCGCGAATTGAACCGGCGACCGGTTCCGACCTCTCCATCGACCCGCCGTACCCGGTTTCCGATCATGATTTCCGGAAAATTCTTGCCATTCTGAGAATCACGGTTCCCTACACCGGGATGATTCTCAGTACCCGGGAAAATGCCAATACCCGGAGAGAATCCTTTAACCTGGGCATCTCCCAGATTTCAGCCGGTTCCAAGACCAACCCCGGTGGATATTCCGAGGAAGATGCGGGTGCGCAGTTCTCATTGGGGGATCATCGGAGCCTCGATGAAGTGATCCGGGATATTGCGTCCCACGGTTATGTGCCATCCTTCTGCACCGGGTGTTACCGGTTGGGGCGCACTGGTGCCGATTTCATGGACCTGGCCAAGCCCGGCCTGATTCATCTGTACTGCCTGCCCAATGCCCTGACCACCTTCAAGGAGTATCTGGTAGACTATGGTTCACCGGAAACGCGTGAAATGGGTGAACGGGTAATCCAGGAACAGTTGATGCAGATTCCCAATGCGGAGGTTCGGCAGAAGACACTGGACAACCTGGCTGCCATTGATCGGGGTGAACGGGACCTGTATCTCTGATCCGCTCAGGAGAGCACCATGAGAACCGAAAAAGATGCCCTGGGGGAACGCTCACTTCCGGGGGACAACCTCTCGGGTATTCATACCCTTCGGGGAATGGAGAATTTTCCACTGGACAACGGCAAACCGTTTCCGGAACTGGTACATGCCCTGTTCCAGGTGAAACTGGCCTGCCTGATGACCAATCACCAGTTGGGATTTCTTACAGATCCCGTGGAAAAAGCATGTCGTGTGGCCATTGAGGCCGGTCTTGCGGGTGAACTGGACGGGGAATTCCCGGTGACCATGTACCAGGGCGGTGCTGGAACAACCCTGAACATGAATGTCAACGAGGTGATTGCCAACCGCGCTCTTCAGGAAATGGGTCATCAGCCCGGAGACTATCAATATGTGCATCCGCTGCTCCAGGTGAATCTTCACCAGTCGACAAACGATATTATTCCCACGGCAGGAAAGGTGGCGGCCATCGCGTTGTCCAAACGGCTGGAACAGGCAATTCTCCGATTGCAGGAAAACCTCCAGGAACAGGAACGGAAGCTGGACGGCTTGATAAAACCGGGGCGGACCCAGATGCAGGATGCTGTTCCGGTGACACTGGGCAGAGAATTTTCAGCATATGCCGGCGCAATCGCCCGTGACCGGTGGCGGGTGTACAAGATGGTGGAACGGTTGCGGGAAGTGAACCTGGGTGGAACAGCGGTGGGCACCGGCATGCTGGCCCCGCGGAAGTATATTTTCAAGGTTGTGGATGAACTGAAGAAGATCACCGGTTTCCCCCTGGCCCGAGCAGAGAACCTGGTGGATGCAACCCAGAATACCGACCTGTTTGTCGAAGCACATGGGTTTCTCTCTGCGTTGGCTTCTACTGTGATGAAGCTGTCGGGAGACTTGCGATTCCTGTCTTCCGGACCGGAAGCCGGGATTGGAGAGATCTGTCTGCCGGCGGTTCAGGCCGGATCTTCCATCATGCCGGGTAAAGTCAACCCGGTGATGCCGGAGTTTGCCATTGCCTGCTGTCTGCGCGTTCAATCCAATCAGCAGATGATTGCCACCGCCAGTGCCATGGGTTCGCTGGAATTGAACCCGTTTGTACCGGTAATCATTCACGGGTTATTGGAATCCATGCTGCTGCTGGAAGCGTGCATCAACGGGCTTTCGGCTTGTGTATCAGGGATAACGGTGAATTCGGATAAGTTTCAGGATTATCGGCATTCCGATGTCCTGGTGACATATGCCCTGGCTGGAAAGCTGGGGTATGAAGCAGCCCAGCGGGTATACCTGGCTGCGGTGGATGCCGGGTCCACCGTCCGTGACCATGTGCTGCAGCAGGGAATTGTCACCGGGGATGAACTGGATCAGCTGTTGTCACCGGAACATCTGCTGAAACTGGGTTTTTAACTGATGAAAACGCCCAAGTCAAACCGTCCCCACATCGGTATTTTCGGTCGTCGGAACGCCGGCAAGTCATCCCTGATCAATGCGATTACCAACCAGGAACTGTCCATTGTTTCGGATACACCGGGTACCACCACGGATCCCGTGGAAAAGGCCATGGAATTGCTGCCGTTCGGACCCGTTGTTTTCATTGACACGGCCGGTCTGGATGATGTCGGTGAATTGGGCAGATTGCGAACCGGACGGTCACTTCAGGTGCTGGAGCGGACCGATCTGGCGCTGGTGGTTGTGGACGGGGAGGTCGCATCCGCCGATCTGGATCTGATCAATCGACTGAAGGAAGTGGATGTGCCGCTGGTTGTCGTGTTCAACAAAGCAGATGTCGTGCAATATGCGGATAATCCGAAGGCTGCGGGAGAAACCGGTTTCCCGGTGAGCGCCCGCACCGGACAGGGGATCCGGGAACTGAAAGAGGAGATGATCCGGATCCTGGAAAAGTTGTCCGATGAGATGAACATGTCGTTGACCGGCGACCTGGTGCCGCCCGGCGGGCTTGCCGTACTGGTGGTTCCCATTGACAAGGAAGCGCCGGCGGGACGCCTGATCCTGCCACAGGTCCAGACAATTCGTGACCTGTTGGACAACGACGCTTTCTGCATGGTGGTGAAGGACCGGGAGCTGTATCATGCGCTGGAAACGTTGGGCAGAAAACCCGACATTGTCATTACGGACTCCCAGGCGTTTCTGAAAGTCGGCGCCGATGTGCCGGACGATGTACCCATGACATCATTTTCCATCCTGTTTGCACGGCAGAAAGGCGACCTTTCGTTGCTGGCGGAAGGTGCCCGTGCTATTGACAGGTTGAAGGACGGGGACAAGGTGTTGATTGCCGAGGCCTGTACCCATCATGCGGTTGGGGATGACATTGGGACAGTGAAGATCCCCAGGCAATTGCGCCAGTATACGGGCAGAAAGCTGGAATTTGTATTTGCCAAGGGAAAGAACGCGGATCTGCCTGCCGATATTGCACTGATGATTCATTGCGGGGCATGCATGTTGAACCGACGGGCCATGCTCTCCCGACTGCGGAACCTGTCCGGACAGGCGATCCCGGTGACCAACTATGGAATGGCGCTTGCGTTTACCATGGGGATATTCGAGCGGGCATTGAAACCGTTCAACCTTTCCTAGGCTGCTTCTCCATCTGCTCCGCCACTGCACGTATCGCGACGGACAATTCATTCATCTTAAACGGTTTCGAAACATAGTAGTCAAATCCGTGGGCCGAATAGTCTGCCATGACCGGATCGTTGGCATAACCGCTGGATACGATTGCGCGGACATCCGGATCGATCTTTCGAATCTCCAGCAGAGCTTCCCTGCCGCCGAGTCCGCCCGGAACGGTCAAGTCCAGGATAACCAGGTCAAACGGGGTGTCGCTTTCCACGTGTTCCTTCACCAGTCGGATTGCTTCCGCCCCATCCAATGATTCCGTCACCCGGTGTCCCAGGAATGCAAGCATTTCACCGAGAATTTCCAGGATGGAATCCTCGTCATCCATGATCAGAACAGACATGGGACGGACCGTTACCGATATATTGCGGCTTACAGCGGGTTCCGAATCTTCCGCGGCCAGGGTTTCCGGGCTGATGCCCGTGGGCAGCAACATGGTAAACGTTGTACCCATGCCCGGTTCCGATGAGACCTCGATGTGTCCTTCATGACGTTTGACAATGGAATAGGCTGTGGAAAGGCCCAGGCCGTTTCCTTTCTGCTTGGTTGTGAAATAGGGATCAAATACTTTGGGCAGGAACTTTTTCGAAATACCGATCCCATAGTCCCGGAAGAAAACACGGACATATTCCCCGTCTGGCAGGGTTGGATGTTCTGTCAGTATCGTGACCTCGGCTGCAATGTCGATGAGTCCGCCCTCCGGCATCGCCTGGTCTGCATTGAGCACAATATTCTGAATCACCTGGCTGATCTGTCCCGCATCTGCTTCCAGCTCGGGCAGGTCTTCCGAAAGGAAGAACCGTGCATCTACGTTGGAACCGGCCAGCACAAAATTGGTGGTGTCCCGCAGCAGGCTGGTGATATCCGTTCGCCGTTTGATGGGGGCACCGCCACGGGAGAAGGTGAGCAATTGCCCGGCAAGGTCCTTGGCCCGCATAGCGGCTGTCTCGGCTTCCGCCAGGTTGCTGGTGAGGCCCGGGCTTTCACTCTTTAACTGTGCCATTTCCAGGTTGCCGATAATGGCGGTGAGCAGGTTGTTGAAGTCATGGGCAATTCCACCGGCAAGCAGACCGATCGATTCCAGCTTCCGGCTGCGGAACAGTTCTTCTTCCACCCGTTTCTTTTCGGTTTCGTCACGGAATACCAGTACCACCCCGACAATTTCTCCGGCACGGTTGCGAATGGGCGCACCGGAATCCTCAATTACATGCTCAACTCCGGCCTTGGAGATCAAGACCGTATGGTTGGCCAGGCTGACAATTTTGCCGGTATCGATCACCCGGTCCACCGGGCTTGAAATCCGCTCTCGCGTTTGCTCATGAACAATTTTGAATACATCGGTAAGCGGTTTGTCCAGGGCTTCCTTTTCATCCCAGCCGCAGAGGTTTGCGGCGATCCGGTTCATGAGGACGACTTTGCCGTTCCGGTCAGTGGCGATTACGGCGTCCCCGATGGATTGCAGGGTGACCCGCAACCGCTCTTTTTCATCCTGCAGGGCGCGTTGAGCTTCTACCCGGTCTGTAATGTCCACGGCCGTTCCCAATGCACAGTTTATTCCTTCATACTCAATTCTCTGTGAATGAAAATTGACCCAGCGCGTTTCACCGGATTTGTGGATGATCCGGAACTCGTTGAGTTTACCGGTTTCCTCGCCGCGCAACTGGGCCTGTCCCCTTTCCCGGACAACTTCCTGGTCTTCGGGATGGGCCAGTTCCCAGAATGGGATGTCTCGCAGCTCTTCCAGTGTGTAGCCGGTGATCGCTTCGGTGGCTGGGTTGGCAAACAGGACGAATCGTTCATAAATGAAAATCGCCGCAGTTGTCTTATCTGCCATGGCGCGGAATCGTTCTTCACTCTCCATCAGTGCCCGTTCGGCTTTGACACGGGCGGAAATGTCCCGCACCAGCGCCATCAGGTAGCGGTGCCCTTCCAGATCCACCCGTTGCAGCTTGATTTCGGCCGGAAACGTGGTGCCGTCTTTCCGTTTTCCTTCCCAGCGGAAGCTGCAATGGTTGTGTTTCCAGGCTTCAAACACCTTTTCCCGCGCCATGGGCTCGGTAAAGCCGTCTGCGCTGAGATGATCTGCCAGATTGAGGTTTGGCAGCTCATCTTCTGTATAACCATACATCTGGACGAAGGTGTCATTGATCTGCACCAGTGTTCCATTGCGATCCATCAGGAAAAACCCGTCCGGAACGGTGTTCATCAGTGTCTGGTACCGGTGACTGGCGGTCCGGATTTCCTGTTCACGTGTCTGGATCCGATCACCCATGGCATTGAATTCGTCCACGATACTGCGATATTCCTGCTTGGGTAACAGTTCGAGTTTTTCTGAATAGTCTCCTGCGGATATTTCACGGACACGTTCCACCAGCCGCGCCAGGGGGTTCAACACAAAACGGCGGACCTGTACGATGGACGTCATCAGAATCACCATCAGGAGGATGAATGTCATCAACGCCATGGTGGTGGCTGTGTGACGGGCACGGATCTGGGCATTGATGAGCGGAATCATCAGGCTCACACTGCCGATCTTCATGTTCTGGTAATAGATGGACTGGGTCAGGCTGAAGTGATCAGCGGAAGCCCCTTCCGGTTCCTGGTGTTGGGTCAGGTCCAGGACGATTCGCCCATCTTCCCCGGTGACCTGAATCCTGCATATGGTTCCGCTTTTCAGAAATACGTTCCCATATTGATCCAGGGTAGATTGGTCGTAGTTCCACAGGGGCTGGGAGAGGATCCGCGCCGCAGTTTCCACGCTGGACTCCCCGATCGCATGCAACCGGGAAACCGTTGAGCGATAGGTGAGGATGTAGCCTGTCATTACAGCAAAGGCACCGATCAACAGAATGGCCAGCGTCTGGTAAAACGTGAATGTACCCAGTACCGTGTCGAATGACAGGCGTAGACGCTCAAGGCGTGTCAATTTGAGATCCCTCCAGCTGTTCCAGTACCTTTCCAACAAGCAGGTGCTGAATTTCGCCGCTGATCTGCAATCGATGAATGGCCTCGTCCACCTTCGTCCGAATGGATTCCGGTACAAACGGGCTGTACCCGATATGGGCTTCTGACGGTGGCAGGCAGTAGAGACAATACCGGATCTGGTCTTTGACGCCTTCCTCGATGACGACGGTGCCGGTACGTGTCAGCGGGTCAATGACCAGGTCAAGCCGATCGTGTATCAGTTTCTGAATGTTTTGTCTGGGATGGGTGGCTGACCGGTCAATGGACATGTCCTCCTGGTGATGTTCGCCGGTGAGAAAAGCACCACCCTTGAGTACACCGATCCGTTTTCCCTTGAGATCTTCTCGTTTTTCAATGGTAAAGACCCTGTCCTTGTGCATCCATATAACATTGGGAACCGTATAGAGCGGTACTGTGGAATATTGAATTCCCATGTCACGCCGCTCCTGGGATGCACCCAGGCCCAGGTAGGCGTCATATTCGCCCTGGCTCAGTTCTTTCAGGCATCTCTTGATGGGAAGTTCTCCATGACGGGTCAGGCGGTACCGCAACTGGATTCCGGCTGGTGCCAGCTGACGATTCAGGGCACGTAACAGATTGGTTCGTACCCCCCGGATCTGATTGGCCTGGTCCAGCCAGAGCTGCCCCACAGAGTGATAGATGGGCATTTCCAGGATAATCGGCTTATTGCTCTGGGCCTGCAACGGCAGAACACCACCGAAAAATAAACCGACAATCGTGACAAAGCCGACCCATCTGCTTCGGACTCCCATATGCACCTCAACGGATCTATTGAATATATTCTACCGTAAGCCATGGGTAAATCCCATTGCTTTCTGAAAGCAGCAGCCGGCTTTCTGTCAGTTGTCGAGGAACTGTTCATCGACATGTCAAACGATTATCCTCAAACGCGAATCGTGTTGTTTTCTTCAAAAAGCGAAGGGTTGGGTAATGTGATCTGGTGCACAAGATATAGTGTTGACTTTCTTGAATCCCCACCATATACTGAGTTTAATCGAGTGATAAATGGAGGGATACATGGCAGAGGGCCGGGACGCGCTTCGGCTGGAGAAAGGGTTAAAATTGTCCGGGGTTGTGCGGCGAAATGGTGAACAGATTCCGTTTGATGAAAACAGAATTCAACGGGCAATTCAAAAGGCAGCGGATGCCACCGGTGAGTTTGGACCGGCGGAATCCGCCCGACTGACCACCATGGCCGTCCGGTTGCTTCATCACAAGCATCCCGGAACCCGTGTACACATCGAAGAGATCCAGGATACGGTTGAAGAAGCCCTGATCATGTCCGGTTATGTCCGTACGGCACGCAGTTATATTCTTTATAGAGAGAAACATCGGGAACTGCGGGCAGACCAGCAGGCCGTTGTGGAAGCGATTTCCACCGTGAACGAATACCTGGACCGGATGGACTGGCGGGTCAATGCCAACGCGAACCAGGGATATTCACTGGGGGGGCTGATCCTGAATGCATCCGGCAAAATAATGGCCAACTACTGGTTAACCCATGTTTATCCGGAGAAGATCGGCGAAGCCCATCGCAATGGAGACATGCACATTCATGATCTGGATATGCTGTCCGGATACTGTGCCGGCTGGTCCCTTCGTTCACTGTTGGAGGAGGGTTTCAACGGTGTAGCAGACCGGATCGAGAGTAATCCGCCCCGCCACCTGAGCTCCGCCCTGGGGCAGATGGTGAATTTCCTCGGCACATTGCAGAACGAGTGGGCCGGTGCCCAGGCTTTCAGTTCGTTCGACACCTACCTGGCCCCCTTTGTCCGGTTGGACAGCCTGGACCAGGAGCAGGTCCGCCAGCTGATGCAGGAGTTCATTTACAACTTGAATGTCCCGTCCCGCTGGGGAACCCAGACGCCGTTTACCAACCTGACGTTTGACATGGTCTGTCCGGAAGATCTCCGGGATGCCCAGCCCGTGATTGGCGGTTCTCCGGTTGATTTCCGGTATGGTGATCTGCAGCAGGAAATGGATATGATCAACCAGGCATTCATTGACGTCATGCTGGCCGGTGATCGCAGCGGACGTGTTTTTACATTTCCGATCCCCACGTACAACATCACCGAAGACTTCAACTGGGACCATCCCATTACAACCCGGTTGTTCGAGATGACTGCCAAGTATGGGTTGCCTTACTTCCAGAACTTCCTCAATTCTGAATTGACCCCGGGTATGGTCCGGTCCATGTGCTGTCGGCTGCAACTGGACGTTCGGGAACTGCTGAAACGGGGCAATGGCCTGTTCGGTTCCGCTGAGCAGACCGGATCCATTGGTGTTGTTACCATCAACCTGGCCCGGTTGGGGCACAATTTCCGGGGGGATACGGACGGCCTGCTGGGTCGATTGGACCAGTTGATGGACATGGCCCGGGATTCATTGGAAATGAAACGGAAGGTCATCAGCCGCTTGATGGCAGGCGGACTGTTTCCGTTTTCGAAGCATTTCCTGGGTTCATTCCGGAATCATTTTTCCACGATCGGCATCAACGGTATGAATGAGTGCATCCGCAACTTCACTGGTGATCGGCATGATATTACCGATAAGACCGGGGTGGCGTTTGCAGAGAAGATCATGCATTACATGCGAAACCGGTTGGTCCAGTACCAGGAGGAAACCGGTCACATGTATAACCTGGAAGCGACACCAGCAGAGGGAACAACGTACCGGTTGGCCAAGGAAGACGCCAAGCGATATCCCGGGATCATCCAGGCGGGGACACCGGATGCGCCGTACTATACAAATTCCTCCCAGTTGCCGGTTGGTTTTACGGAAGACCCGGTGTTGGCGCTTACCCTGCAGGACCGCCTGCAGACCCTGTATACCGGTGGCACCGTACTTCACCTGTACATGGCGGAGCGGATCTCTTCCCCGGAGGTCTGCAAGCGGATCGTAAAGAATGCGCTGACAAAATTCCGGTTGCCATATCTGACCATTACACCAACGTTTTCCACCTGTCCCCATCATGGTTATCTCAACGGGGAACAGGAAACCTGTCCCAAATGCGCGGCCGAAGGACGGGAACAGTCCTGCGAGGTCTGGACCCGTGTGATGGGATACCACCGGCCGGTGTCCCAGTACAACAAGGGCAAGAAATCTGAATACAGGGAGCGGCGATGCTTCACGGAAACAGCCATCCAGGGACGGGGCGAACTGTAAGCGTTGGCAGTGCTCCCCGGGAAACGGACATTCAATTGGCCATCGGCGGTGTAACCGCATTCTCCACGGTGGACTGTCCGGAGCATCTGTCCTGTGTCATTTATCTCCGGGGATGTCCGTTCCGGTGTCCCTATTGCCACAATCCGGAGCTGCAGGATTTTGATGGACCCGGCCGAAGCCTGGCCTGGTTACGTGATTTTCTGACAGATCGGCAGGGATTTATCGAGACCGTTGTAATCAGTGGGGGAGAGCCCCTCGCCCGGTACAGCGATACCGACAGAATCGCGGGACTGGCCCGTGAACTGGGGTTTCATGTGGCACTCCATACAACGGGATGCAGGCCGGACCGGTTACAACAACTGGTGGATGACCGTTCCCCTGTCTGGGTGGGTCTGGACATGAAGGCTGCTCCGGAGGATTACCAGGCCGCATCCGGTGTTGAAACCAACTATTTCAAACAGATGCGTGACAGCCTTTCCCTGATGCGTGCGGGGGGGGTTGATGTTGAAGTCCGTTCCACTATTTATGAAGAACTGGCGAAACCGGATCGCCTGGAGCGACTGGCTGCCGTGGCGGATGAACTGGATATCCGCAAACCGGTGTGGCAGGTCGTGGCCCGGTCCGGCCGGGTGGATCAGGATCTGAAAAGCCGCCTGGGGAGCTTTCTCCGTCAACGGGGTTGGACGGATCGGATTGAACTCAGGGGCTGACATCCGCTTTTTATCCTGCATGTGATAGTCTTTTCCGTGAACAATCTTCTGGAGGAGAATGTGATACGGATTGTGGGCAGCGATATCGGCGGCACACTGACGAACCAATCGGGTGAAATTTCCCGTTTTACCCGGCAGGTGCTTGCACGGGTGCCGGTGCCATTGTGCCTGGTGACGGGATATAACCGTCATGTGGCATTTCAATATCGGGATATGATTGACCATCCGGACCTGTACCTGGTGGCGCAGAATGGTGCGTTTGCCTATCACGGCGAGGAACTCCTCTTTTCCCGGCTGGTCAGTCCGGACGTTGTCACGCCCATGGTGAACTGCCTGTTGACAGCGGGTTGTGCGGTCCGGGTGTTTTGTACTGATAACCAGGTGTACTGTATCCGGCCGGATGGGTATGTTGACGATCTGCTGCGATGGGATGAACCCATTTATCATGATTATGATGGCCGGGTTGAAGACCTGCCACCCGTGATACAGGTGTGTGCATTTGAGCGGGTGGAGCGGATTCGGCAGGTAATTCCGCTTGCGCAGGAGTCGTTCGGAGATGGATGCATTATCGGTTCACTCCTCTATGGGACACACCAGTGGATTGAGCTCAGTCATGGCGATGCCCGCAAAGAAATTGCGTTTCCGGAACTCTTGCGAATTCTGAGAATCGATCTGGGCGAGGCCATGTTCTGTGGTGACAACTACAATGATATGGACGTATTGAAACAGGTGGGGCACGCGGTTGTTGTGGGCGATGCGCCAATGGAAATCAGACAGATCGGGGATGTGGTTACCGGACCGGGATACGCGGATGGAATTGCGCATTATCTCAACGAATACTTCAGATTGGGAATCTTACATGGAACGGATTGATCTACACACCCATTCCACAGCATCAGACGGTTCGGTTGCGCCCGGCGCACTTCCCGGGATGGCAGTGGATCATGGCCTGGCTGCACTTGCATTGACTGATCATGACACGGTTTCGGGATTGGATGCGTTCATGGATGGCTGTGTGCGGGTGGGAATCCGGGGCATTCCCGGTATTGAAATCAGCAGCCAGGGGCCGGGTGAGGGAGAGATTCATATCCTGGGATACTTTGTGTCCATGACGAACCGGAATTTTCTGTCGGGTGTGGCTTCGCTGCAAGCGGCCAGGAACGAGCGAAACCGGGAGATGATCCGCAAACTGCAGGGGCATGGTTGCCCGGTGACCATGGCTGACTGGGAGGTTGAAGCTTCCGGAGACATTCTGGGCAGACTGCACCTGGCAAACCTGTTGGTGGAGAAGGGGTGGGTGGCGCATCACGGAGAGGCCTTTTCCCGCTGGATTGGTCGGTCCGGAAAAGCATTCGTGCCCAAGGAGCGGTGGACTGCAACCCATGCCGTTCATTTTCTGCGGGAAGCAGGGGCCTTGCCCGTACTGGCCCATCCCGCGTTGTACCGATCACATATTCCAGATATTCATCAATTTCTGATCCTGTTGAAAGATCAGGGCCTCGTGGGGGTGGAATGTATCCATTCGGACCATTCAGAGAGAGATGTTGTTCGTTATCAAACTCTTGCGGCGAAACTGGGCCTGCTGCCAACAGGGGGCTCCGATTTTCACGGTCACCGAAAACCCCATGTGAAGCTTGGTAAGCCGGCAGTTCCGATGGATTGGCTTTCAGCTTTGGAATCGTTTCGGAGCGCAATGTAGAAAAATACAACAGGCGATGAAAAAATCCACACCAGACATAAAACAAAGAAAATAATAATGAACGACTGTTCATGGATCATCATATGTGGGAAATTACAACATTCAATTCAGTTTCCTTGGATTCTGCCGATTTTCTAAAATATACAAAATAAAGAGCATGTAAAACTGGCACCATCTTTGCACTCTATAAGCGGCAGGAGGTGCGACATGACACCGTTACTGGTGGCACTCACAACAATCGGATGCCTGATGATGTTCAGCCGGGATGAATCGGGCGGAACCAAACGGCTGCTGGCCGGTGAGAATGGGCCGGACGATGCAGCTGAAGGGCTCCGCGAAGTATTTCCCCAGTTGTTGGAGGAAAGACGCTTCTGTCGGTATCACTTTGCACGGGCAGCGGGTGCGCCGTTGTATTGTGAAGACGAGTTTGAATGTGCCGGATGTCATGTGCATCATAAGTTGCGGTTGTCCGGCATTCAACAGGTGCCGGATCTGCTGTGCGAAGAACAGGTCGGTGGATGTCGATTCAACCCGTTCCGGTTTTATCACCGGGGCCATACCTGGGCCCGGATTGAAGGTGATGCACTGGTCCGTGTGGGAATGGACCCGCTGGCTCGTCGGGTAGCTGCTCCGCCGACGTATCTTACCATGCCGGAAGTGGAGTCAACTGTTGAGCAGGGCGAAACCGCATTCAGCGTGGAGACCATGTGTGGGGCTGTACTGCCGTTTCTGTCACCGATTTCAGGAGAAGTGGTGGCCATCAATGAAAAACTCCAACTGGAACCGGCGCGCATTGCAGATGAAAGTAAAGAGGCCTGGACCATGGTGATCCGGCCATTCGAACTGACCCGTGAATTGCAGAACCTGTTGTTTGGAAACGAGGCATTGGAGTGGTTCCTGCATGAGTCCAGGGTGCTCCGGGAACTGGTGCACATGGACAGCGAATTTGCTGCAGACGGCGGGACATTGCGCTTGGGCAATGCTGCCGATTTTCCGTGGAAAGAATTTGTTACGAATTTTCTGATTTCGGCCTGAGGGCCGGGGGAGGACTTTATGGTTATTGTACTGGTTGCCTGTACGTTTGTATTGCTGATCGGACTGGGCATGTACCTGGATAAGCGTGAAAGCCAGGTGCGTGAGCGGGCAGTTCGACTGAATGCAGTGGCAAATCCGGTTTTCGCCCAGGATGGTGGAGAACCGGTTGAAGAAAATGAAACGACGGAAGAATCCGAACAGAAATAACATTTAGGAGGAAGAAATGGTTGCTCTGTTGGTTGTATTGACAATTGTTGCATGCTTGATTGTGGATGGTATCGTTGTATCGGTACGGGAACGGAAGGCTGTTGCGGCTCCCCAGGGACAGGTGGTTCCGGAACTGGTTTTCGCCCAGGATGGCGGTGAACCCATGGACGAACAGGTGAAGAAGGAAGAGGAAACGGAGAAAGAATAACCCGGGGCATGTTGATCTTTGCGTGACGGTACACTGTCGGGGTGTTGACGCGGAATGAACAAGGGGGTTTTGGGAATGCCAAAGGCATTACTGGTAGACATAACGGAGTGCGTGGGATGTGGGGTATGCTCTGAAGCATGCAAGGAAGAGCAGAAATTGCCCGGGGAAGTCACGGAGAAAAGGGACTGGGCGAACTATACGGTTTTGCGGGAAGAAGACGATCTCTATGTACGGGAGTTGTGCATGCATTGCACGGAACCTTCCTGTGCTTCAGCCTGTCCGGTGGCGGCGTTGCACAAAACACCGGAAGGGCCCGTCGTCTATGACTATAATCTGTGCATCGGTTGCCGATACTGTATGATTGCCTGTCCGTTTGATGTGCCCAAGTATGAATGGCATACACCGACACCCAGGGTGAAAAAGTGTGTGATGTGCTATGAAACACGGGTGAAAGAAGGACTTCCCACTGCCTGTGCGGAGCGTTGCCAGGAAGAGGGGGCGGGTGCCACCCTTTTCGGTGATCGGGACGAACTGCTTTCGGAAGCCCATCGTCGGATCGAAGAGAATCCGGATACCTATTATCCCCACGTGTTCGGAGAGAATGAAGTGGGTGGTACCAATGTCATGTTCATTGGACCCAAGTCATTTGCCGACATGAACTTCAAGGAAGGACTCCCGGAAATGCCATTGCCGGAGTTGACCTGGAATGTACTCAACAAGATCCCGGTCATTGTGCCGGTCTGGGCGACATTCCTTACCGGAATGTGGTGGTTGAACAACCGCAAGATCGAGGTTGCAGATACAGAGGGCAAGCAATCCGATGAAAAACGGGACAAGAAGGAGGGCCGGGCATGAAGTGGCAATTACCCAAAATCACGTTCTGGCGCGTTGTGGCCGCTCTCATTCTCTGCGCAGGGGCAGTTGCCACTGTTCAGCGTTTCGTTTTCGGATTGGGTGCAGCGACCAACCTGAGTGACCAGTGGCCATGGGGACTCTGGATCGGCTTTGATGTCATTTCCGGTGTGGGTCTGGCAGCAGGTGGTTTCACGATCACGGCCATTGTCTATATTTTCAATCTGAAAGAGTATCACTGCATTGTAAAGGCCACCGTTCTGACTGCATTCATGGGTTATGTCCTGGTCGGTGTCGCGTTGCTGTGGGATCTCGGTAAGTTCTGGGATATATGGAAGGCCCTGGTGTATGGGAATCACCATTCCGCCATGTTTGAGCTGGCGGTTTGTGTTGCCAGTTACCTGGGGGTATTGGCACTTGAATTCACTTCATTTGCGTTTGGCAAGTTCAAGTGGATGCGAAAACCGGTCAGTTTTCTCAAGAGCATCTATATCCTGCTGGTGATCATGGGTGTCCTCATTTCCACGTTGCACCAGTCGTCCCTGGGGACCCTGTTTGTCATTGTTCCCACGAAGCTGCATCCGCTGTGGTATACCAAATTGCTGCCGATCTATTTCTTTGTCACCTCGATCGGGGCAGGTCTGGCGATGACCATCGTGGAATCCTACCTGAGCTGGCGGGGGATGGGTCACGAGGCCCCCTTGCATATTCTGGCCAACCTGGCCCGGGCGATGGTCGTGATCCAGTTGACCTTCTCCGTTGCCATGTTTGAAGGGCTGTTCGTGGGCGGGAAACTGGGATACCTGGTGAATGGTTCCTATGAATCCATGATGTTCATTATTGAAACCATTGTCTGGACAATTATTCCGACAATCATTGTGCTCAACAGAAAATGGGTGTCCACCCGTGTGGGTGTGTTCGCTGCGGGATTCTCTTACGTGTTGGGCTTCCTGTTGAATCGGATCAACGTGACGATAACCGGAATGGAAGGATATGCGGGAACCCGGTATATGCCAACCTGGCAGGAAATTGCAGTTTCAGCATCCTTCGTAGTGGTGGCGTTCATCGTTTTCCGATTTGCAGTGAAGTATTTCAACCTGTTTGATGATCCTCACCATGGTGAGGAGATTGAATCGGAACCGGCAGCGGCACCTGCAACTGCATAAAAATCAACACCCGGCCGTCCGGATAGGACGGCCGGGTGTGGTATAATCCAACATTATGAAACCTTTCACCAACTTTCATTCATTGAGATTCAAGATTTTTGTCATCGTGGCGGTCAGCATTCTGCTGGGCTTCACGATTTTCTCCATCATCACCCTGCATCACCAGAACAAGATTTATATCGAGGATCTGATTGTCAGTTCACAGTCGGTCTCCGAGACAGTGATCAGTTCACTGGAGCAGGACATGATGGTGAATGACACCGAGCGGATCCGGAACACGGTTCGGTCCATTTCCAGACAGGAGGTGATCCGGAACCTGCGGATCTATTCCCACCAGGGAATGGTCTGGGCCTCCAGTGATCCCGAGGAAGAAGGGACCGTGCTGTTTTCCCGGCCGGATTCACGGGAATGCACGGAATGTCATCTGGACAGGAAACCGGCCGATCCGGAGCAGACCTTTGTCTGTTACAACGTGGACAGTGTGGACAAATGCCTGATGAATGTAATTGTACCCATTCCCAACAAACCGGGATGTGCAACGGCGGACTGTCATGTCCACAGTGCGGACGCGACCATGCTGGGTTTCTTGAACCTTTCCGTCTGCAGAAAGCGGGTCCAGAAATCCCTCCGGGACAGTCAGATCATGATTGTTGGTGTGTCCCTGCTGCTGGCAATCCTGGTGCCCGGGCTGATCATGCTGATGACAACCCGGATTGTGGTTCGACCGCTGGACAACCTGGTGGAAGGTACGGTGCGGGTTGCCCGGGGTGAACTGGACGTGAGCCTGCCCGCGGATTCAAAGGATGAACTGGGCAAACTGGCCAGTTCCTTCAACACGATGGTCGAACAGGTGAAGCATTTTCAGAATGAGCTCAAAGAGGTCAATGAAGGTCTGGAAAAGCGGGTGGAACAGAAAGCGGAAAAACTGAAAGTTGCGCAACGTCAGATTATCCAGACTGAGAAGATGTCATCCCTGGGACGGCTGGCGGCGGTGATTGCCCACGAGATCAACAATCCCATATCCGGCCTGGTGGTGTTCATCAACCTGATTCAGAAGCAGCTGGCCAGGGAAGAAATCTCGGACGGGGATAAGAAAAAAATCCTGGAGCGGTTGGAATTGATGGAAGCTGAAGCAAAACGATGCGGCAGCATTGTGTCGGAATTATTGTCATTCTCCCATGAAGAGAAGAAGCTGGTGAAATGCAGGGTGTCTGAAATCGTGAAGCGTACCGTTCACATCATGGAACTCAGGACCCGGGACCGGGACGTGGAAATCAAGGTGGATATTTCGGGTGAACTGCCGGAAATCAAATGTGATCCGGGGCGGATCCAGCAGATTCTGATGAATCTGCTGCAGAATGCAATCGAAGCCATGCCCGATGGCGGTGAGGTAAGGATTACGGGGACCCGCTGTCCGCAGGAGACCTGTATCGTCCTGAAGGTTGAAGACAATGGCATCGGTATTCCAGCTTCCCATTTGCCCCATGTATTTGAACCGTTTTATTCTTCCAAGGACCAGGGGCAGAGCATTGGTATCGGGTTGTTCGTGGTGTATGGGGTGATTGAGCAGCACGGTGGAACCATTACGGTGGAAAGTAAAGAAGGTGAAGGCACCACGTTTGTCATGACGTTGCCGATTTAAACAACGGCGGCGGCAGAGGAGGGCGCATGCATCCAGGGGCACGCATACTGGTCGTAGATGATGAACTGATTATCCGGGAATCCCTCCAGGGCTGGCTGGAGGAAGAAGGATACGAGGTACACACCGCGGAAACCGCGGAGGAAGCGCTGGCGCTGATCGGCCGCCAGGAATATGGCATTGCGTTTCTGGATATCAAGATGCCCGGCATTGACGGGATTGAACTGTTAAACCGGATGAAAGACAAGTATGCGGATATCGATGTGGTCATGATGACCGCGTATGCGTCGGTGGACAGTGCGGTAGAGGCCATGAAACTGGGCGCCTATGATTATCTGTCCAAACCCTTTGAACCGGACTATGTATCCATGCTGGTTCGCAAAATCATCACCCGCCGTAACCTGGAACAGGAAAATGTAAAGCTGAAGGAGCGATTGGATGCTGCCCTCAAGCATGTGCATATCCTGGGTGAAAGTCCGGGTATCAAGGCGGTGCTCAACCAGGTCCGTGAGGTTGCCGAATCCGATGTCGCCGTTCTGATCGGTGGGGAAAGCGGAACCGGGAAGGAAATGGTGGCCCGGGCCATTCATTATGCCAGTCCCCGCCGTTTTGAACCGCTGGTTGTGGTCAGTTGCGGGGCCCTGCCCGAAGGGCTGGTGGAAAGTGAGCTGTTCGGATATGAACGGGGCGCGTTCACCGGTGCATTCTACAAGAAGAAGGGGAAGTTTGAATCCGCCAGTGGCGGCACATTGTTTCTGGATGAGATCGGTGAGTTGAATGGAAAGATGCAGGTAGATCTGCTGCGTGTTTTGCAGGAAAAGGAGATTACCCGAATCGGTTCCAACAAGACCATCAAGGTGGATTTTCGTGTAATCTCAGCCACCAACCGTGATCTGAAGGAAATGGTCAATACCGGGGATTTTCGGGAAGACCTGTTTTACCGCCTGAATGTATACCGGATCGAGTTGCCCCCCCTTCGGGATCGGATGGAAGATATTCCCATTCTGGTGGAGCATTTCCTGTCCCTGCTTCGTCGGCGAACCGGCAAGGCAGTGGAAGGTATGACCGCCCAGGCACTGAACCGCCTCCAACGTCATGGATGGCCGGGCAATGTCCGGGAACTGGAGAACGCAGTGGAGCGTGCCTTTGTAACCGCATCCGGTAAATTGATCGGTACCGACGAATTGTCGTTCCTGGAAGTGGAGCCGGCGGTCTCTTCCACCCTGGGGAAGGTATCGCTGGCGGACATGGAGCGGCTTCATATCGAACAGGTGCTGGCCCAGTGTGAGCAAAACGTCTCCAGGGCGGCCAAGATCCTGGAAATTGACCGGACAACACTGTACAACAAAATAAAGAAGTATGGCCTCCAACGATAACCAGGGTCTGATTCTGGCTCCGATCCGGTTTCCGGAGAAGTGGATTTCGGATAGCCTGATGGAGCAACTGTCCGTCATTTTCAAACAGCATGTCAGCTGTATACCGGAGAAGCTGGACCTGGAAGATTTCTATGACCCGGTGCGGGATCAATATCACTCTACTGATATTCTGAAACACTATATTCTGAATCAGCCTGTTTCCGGACCCCGGTTCTGCTACCTGGTCCAGGTGGACCTGTTCATTCCCATCCTGACCTTTGTGTTCGGTGAGGCGCATATGAACGGACGCCATTGTATTGTATCCGCCCGGCGGCTCCAAGAAGATTTCTATATGCGGGAGGGCAACGAGGTGTTGTTTGAGGCCCGTCTGTTGAAGGAAATCGTGCATGAAGTCGGGCATACATTCGGCTTGATCCACTGTTATGACGATTTGTGCGTGATGAACAATTCATACGACATCAGCGGGACAGATCGAAAACAACCCTTTCCCTGCGAGATGTGTTTTGAAAAACTGGACGAACTCTTGACCGATTGATCAGAAGGTGTTTCCAATGGACAATTGCAGTTTCCATGAGGAGGGGAACGTATCCTTGTCCAGGTTGTAAGCCAGTTCCGCCCGGATCGGTCCCAGCGGAGTCCGGTATCGGATCCCCACACCGATATCCTTGATCATGGAATCAAAACTGACGTCGGACAGTTCATGCCAGACGTTGCCGATATCCAGGAACAGTACGCCTTCCATGTCCTTTGTCAGTGGGACATGATATTCCACATTGAACAGCACCAGTACGCGTCCCCCCATGGGTGATCCGGATGGAAACAGGGGGCCGGCCTCTTCGAAGGAACTGATTCTCAGGGAATTGGTGCCGCCGGTAAAGAACCGTTCCGGAAGCGGGACGGCGTACCCATCAGGAGCCCCGGTAATATGTCCGAATGTCTGCGAAACGGCAAAGCGATTCAGAAACACGGAGAATTTTTCCATGTATTTGAAATAAAACTGGTCCTGGTCCGTGTCCCAGGTGGGTTCCAGTCTGAATGACAGGTAATAGCCCGACCGGGGATACAGAATGTCGTCGCGCCGGTCCAGCAGGAACTGGGTATTGAAGGAGATGACATCCACCGGGTGGAGCTCCCGTTCAATTTCATCCTCCGGAATTTCCACGTCCCACCACTTGTTGCGTCGAAACTCCAGGGATGAAATGTAGTTCATATATCGGCCCAGTGTACCGGAATAACTGAAGCTGATCCCGGTTCTGGATACTTCATAGTCATTTTTTTTCTCCAGCAGCGCAAACGCGGATGCCATCAGGTGAGAACGGCCGGAGACATTCAGGTAGAACTGTTGTCGCTTGGTGGAAACCCGAGCCAGTAACGTTCCCGTCAGTTCTTTCTGAAACAGATAATTGCGGGTCAGGGTGACGGATCCCCGGACACCTTCATCCGTGTTGAAACCGATACCATAACGGATGGTGGTCAATGGCCTTTCCTGCAGTCGGATGAACAGGGTGACCTCACCGGGGTGAATGGGGAACCGCCCGATTTCAACCGACGCAAAGAAACCACTTTCCTCCAGGCGTTCGTGAATTCTGTTAATTTCCGGTTCGGTGACCGGGTCCCCGGCCGATTTCCGGATTATGCCGAGAATGTCGGCGGTTTTCACATGCCGGTTTCCGTAGATATAGATGCCGGTCAGAATTCGTTTGCCGTCTGTCAGCACGGTCAGTTGCAGGGGGATGGCCTGTCCCTGGACTTCCCCCTGTTCAATGGTGATTGTCGGATGATAGAAGCCCTGTTGCGCCAGTAACCGTTCTCCGCGTTCCAGGTCTCCAGAGATGGCATCGGGCGAGAATACGGCCCCTTCCCGAATAGCCGGCATCTCGGGCAGGTGCTCCGCTTCTCCCAGTACCGTAACGGTACCGATTCGGCGAATGGCCCCCGGATCCACGTTCACCATGAGAGCCCGACTGGTGTCGGCGTAGCGGTATTGAATGTCCGGTGTCAGGTATCCCTGTTCCTGGAGCTGTTCCCGGATTTCCCGCTCAAGAGCGGATGTGGTCAGCCGGTTGAAAAACGGGGGAGTGGCCAGTTCCAGCGGGATGTCAGACCGAAGTTCAAGGGATTCGACTGCCAGCCGTATGGGTTCCTGGACAACAAAGCGGATATTGCTCTCGCTCTGCTCAACCTGGATGACCGGGTCTGCGATCCCCTGGTTCAATAACAGAAAGAACAGGTTGTTGCGGATGACACTGATGCTGGTGTCTGTCAATCCGTCCCGTTGCAGGATTTCAAGCAGGTCGGCTTCATCTTCCGGCGACAGGTCTGCATTGAGAATCTCCATTGTGAAACGGGAACCGGGGTTGACGTTGATCTGCACCGATGCCCTGTACCCTGCCAGGGAAACCGAATAATCAGCAGCAGCGGCGAAGTATCCGTCTTTCCGAAATGCGTCCGCGAGTTCCACCATGTCATGGTCCATTTGTTCCCGGTCCAGACGGTCTCCCGGACGCAGCTTGACATTCCGGGAGATTCGTTTCCCTTCCGGCATATTCAACTGGTCGATGATTATCGCCCTTCCGGGCATGACTTCCACCATTGGAATTGCCGTACGGCCATTGTCAAGATATTCCAGACGGTCGTGGAAGACCGCATCGGGATAGCCCATGGTAGCGTAATAGGTGCGCAATTCAGTGATCCACCGGGAGTACCGTTCCTGTGTGAAGGGCAGTCCCTGTGGATAACTGGATTCCTGAAAGTGCTCAATTTTTTTCATTTTCATGCCACGTTTACCGGAAAAAACCGGGGTGCCGAATACGATCCGTCGCCAGGTTTCAAACCGGATGGTGATGGTGCCGTCCGCATGGGTTTCCTGGAATGCCTGAATGTCGGAAAAAAAGCCGGTTCGATACAGGTTTCGAATGGATTGTGACAATTCTGCAGGATCCAGTTGTACACCTTCACTGATGGTTAACAGGGGCAGCATCTCCGGTTCTTCAATTTCAATTTGCCGGATGGTCTGTGCCGCCAGAGATGCGGTGAACGTGAACCAGATCAGTGCCGTGAAGAAGCGTGTCATCATGGGACCGGGATCCCAGCCTCTTCCGGCACGCTCAGTGGATCAATATTGTCTTGAAGAAATTCCCGGGTGATTCTTACTGTGAGAAAACCGACACGGGTGTCCACTGGACGGTGTTCCGCATCCACCACAACCAGGGCGGGAACGGAACTGATCTGAAAAGCTTCGGCCAGTTGTTTGCCTGAGGGCAGGTCGTTGGAGGCTTTCTGTGTCAATTGTACACGGACCGGGATATAGTTCCGGTTCATCATATCCGCGATTGTGTCATCTGCAAAAGTGGATCGGAGCATCAGTTCGCAATAGAGATTTCCACGACTGAAAAAATAGAACAGGATTGGTTGTCCGGTACCCTGCTGATGCATCAGCGCCTCATCCATTTCAACCCAGTCAATGCGATCCGGTGCCGGGCTGCATCCGTGGAGCGTCAACATCAAGATGAGTAAGAAGATGGACCGAATATTCATGGGTGCAGTATATCACGAAACGATACCGGATACATGGACCTGTCAACGGCGCGGTCCGTTGGGCAACCGTGCCAACAGCCAGAGGAAGAACGGTGCGCCGACCATTGCGGTCAGGACCCCGGTGGGTACCGTAACCGGATAGAGAAGGGTCCGTCCGATTGTATCGCAGACAGCCAGAAGTAACCCGCCCGCTGCCATGGTCATGGGAATCATGGCCCGGTGTCGATCCGGCCGGTGAAGCCGGACCATGTGGGGGACAATGATGCCCACAAAACCGATGGGTCCGGTGAATGCAATTGTGGCGGCCACCGCGACACTGACCATGAGAATAACCAGTTTCTTGAAACGGTGCAGGTCCAATCCCCGTGTGATGGCCAGGTCATCTCCCAGCAGTACCAGGTCCAGAGCGGGGCCAATCCGCATCAGGACGATGAACATCAGGATACAACCAAAGCCGGTGAACGAAACAGCCACCAGGTCTGCGCCAGACAGGCCGCCCAACAACCAGCGGGTTACCCGGAAGACTTCATATTCCCCTGCCAGGTACTGGAGAAACATGATGATGCTGGAAAAAAGAAAATTCACCGCGACCCCGGCCAGCAGTACCACATTGGAGGACAGGTGTCGTTTCCGTGCCGTGAACACCATGACTGCGCCGGTGGACAACAACGCACCTGCGAATGCGGCAACGGGGAGGGTGAAGCCCGAAGGCCCGCCGCCTTTCAATACCAGCCATGTGACCGCGCCGAAGGCGGCACCGGATGATATCCCCAGGGTGTAGGGTGTGGCCAGTGGATTCCGGAACAGCGCCTGGAATGCCAGTCCGCCCCCGGCCAGTACCCCACCGGCGAAGATCGCCGTGAGCAACATGGGTATCCGGATCTGGACCAGGATCAGCCGGGCGGTCTCCGATTCGAGGCTGCCGATGTTGGTGGGCCAGAGCAGGGGCAGGAGGATGATGATCAGCAGGAACATCACGAAAAAGAGAAGACGCGTTCCCGGTTTCATGCTTCCTCCCCGTTCCCGTAAACCTGTCGTTGCCAATTGGGATCTCCGGCCACTTCCGGTGCAAAGGTGCCCATGACTTCCCCGGATCTCAGCGCGATGATCCGGTCGCAGACATGGGTGAAATGGTCGGAACGATGGGATACCATCACGTAGAGGCGGTCCCGCTTATTCCTCAGGCTTTTCAAACGTGCGACCAGCTCCTCGGCTCGAAGGGGATCCAGATGGGATGCGGGTTCATCCAGCAGCACCACCGGGGTGTCCTGCGCCAGGGCGGCCGCAATGAGGACTTTCTGCAATTCGCCACCGCTCAGTGTGCCGGTCACCCGGTCCTGCAGGTGACGGACACCCAGCTCATCCAGGATACGGGTCAATGGTTGTGTGGGCGGATCCGTTCTTGTCATACCCAGATGCGGAAAACGGGACAAGCGCATGAAGTCCATGACGGTGTATGGAATCCGGGTTTCCACGATCTGGGGCACGTAGGATACTGTTCGGGCGAGAATACGCTGGGGCAGATCAGCGGTATCATGGCCGCCGATCCGGATAGACCCGTCAAAATTGCGGAGAATCCCTGCAATACACTTCAGTAGCGTTGTCTTCCCCGACCCGTTTGATCCGGCCAGTCCGACGAAGTCTGTGGGACCGGCGGACAGGTTAATGGAGGATAAGATGCCTGGACAGGTCAGCGACTGGATCTGAAGCATAGGCCTCCAATGTGGTTCGTAGATTCGGGATTAACTGGAACAGGGATGGTCCCGGGTGCATGGCTGTTGCACCGGAAACATTGATAATGGATGGTGCGTCTCCGAATTGGAGTAGAGACAGCATGCCGGTTTCTTCCGGTTGTTCAACTTTGTGTTCGGTAATAAGCAGGACCAGGTCGGGATGAAGCATAATCAGTCCTTCCCGGTCCAGTGACGGATAGGCAGCGGGGCCGGAAATCGCGTTAACCGCGCCCAGCTGGGTGATCAGTTCACCGTAAACGGATTGCCCGGCTGCATATACCGGTCCCCGTTCCAGGCCTTCTGCACCCATGATTATAAGGATGCGAGGCGGTTGGTCCATCTGGACGGGCTGCAGCATGCGGCGTACCTGATCCACCCGCAATTTGGCCTGGTCCGTTTTGCCCAGTTCTCTACCCACTTCCAGGTAGGTATTCAATACATCTTCCAGTGTGTTAATCGCGAAAAACCGGACCCGGATACCCGCCGTGGACAGGGGCGCCAATGTCCGTTCCCCGCCCCGGTAGGCCAGTACCAGGTCCGGTTCCAGTTTTATCAGTGCTTCCACGTTGAGATCATACATGCCGCCCAGACGGGTCAGGCCCGGGCGGTTATTGATAATGCAGTACCGGGTGACGCCTGTCAGTTGTTCCGCTGCTTTCAGGTCAACCACCATGTCGGTCAGCGACGGCAGCAGGGATACCACCCCCCGGGCATAGCCGCAGGTTGTGATGAGCAACCACGTCAGTGCAATGAACAGGTACCGTCTCATCAATACAATCTCCTTCCCGTCAGCGGTTCAGTTTGAATCGAACACCCGCATACCAGGAGTTGC
The DNA here is from genome assembly GCA_964506215.1 of uncultured Holophagae bacterium. GTDB lineage: Bacteria > Acidobacteriota > Holophagae > Thermotomaculales > Thermotomaculaceae > CAZDKZ01. Next base: position 5,038 of record CAZDKZ010000007.1, on the reverse strand, counting down.
CCAGTGTTCCGTATCCACGAACCAGTTCGTATGATTCATCGGTTACATTGTGTCCCTTGATGTAAGCCAGCAACATGTCGTTGATTCGATAATCCAGTGTAACATCCAGCAGCAGGAATGATTCCAGGGAGACACGCGCAGCAGGCCAACTGGAAAAATCCAGGTCTTCCCGTTCGGTGTTGTAGCTGATTCCCAGGTGCAGTCCCAGCCGGTCCCAATTCTTGTTGAGCGAACCGGTGATGGCGGCACGGGGTCGACGCAGGAGACGTTCACCGGTGACAACATCTTCTGCGTGATAGAAGTTGTAAGCCAGGCGCCAGTTCAAGTTGTCATTTCGATAGTGAAAGGCAATTTCCGATCCGCGGATCTCCGCTTCGGCTACGTTGATGTAGGTCCAGGTGTTGGCGTCAAAATCAATCATTTCATCATAGGTATTATCAAAGTAGGTGAGGCTGACCACCATCCGGTCTTCCATGAATGCATGCTCCAGGCCCAGTTCCCAACTGGTGGATTCTTCCGGCATCAGTTCTGTGCTGCCGTAGGGAGAAAACAACTGGTAAAGAGAAGGTGCTTTGAACGCGGTACCGATATGGAAGCGTATCCGTGTCCCACTGTCTGCGATCAGTTTCACGATTCCCAGTGACCCGGTCGTTTTGCTGCCGAATGTCTCATGGTCGTCGTAGCGCAGGCCTGCATACCATTGAAAACGCATCAATTCGGACGAGACATTTACATATGCGCTGTCCGTATCTACCTGTTGCTTTTCGAAAATATCAACATAATCACCGCTGATATAGCTGGAGTTGCCGGTTTCCTGTTTATGTTCCAGCCCGAAGCGGATGCCGGCGTCAGCCACGCTGACCGAGTTGTGCCAGTTGTATCGGGTGGTTCTGCCATTGTATTCGCTGTTCACTGTCGGCGGAAAGTCAGCGGACGGGTTGGCATAGGTCCGCTGGTTTTCATTTGTGGTGATGGAAAGGCGAGTGGTACCGTTCATGCCCAACGGATTGTCCATTGTGTAGTCTGCACGGAACCGGGTTTCATCACGATCAAACGTGTAGAACGGGTTGTCGCCAAACGGTCCGCCGGCATTATCCAGGTCACCTTCTCCCCGGACCACCATGCCGGTGACAGACAGGACCCCGTGACCGGTGTTCCAGTTGAATCCCCCGTTGAATGTCCGGTTGGTATACCCGTCTTCTTCTGTATTGCCGTCTGCTTCGGATGCTGCAGAAATGCCGTCCGTGTCCAGGTAGGCACCGCCGATCCACCAGTCCAGTGTCCCCGTTTCCTCCGCCCACCGGAAACCGCCCTGGACGGTTCCGTGGCTGCCGGTTTCCAGCCTCAAGGTCCCTCCCGCCTTTGTGACGTTCGCGGTGATGATATTGATGACCCCAGCCATGGCATCGGAACCGTAAACGGTCGAGGCTGGCCCATAGACAATCTCGATCCGTTCCACCGCGTCCAGCAGGATGGCAGACAAATCCACCGCCCGGTCCGTGCTCATGGGATCATTGATCTCAATGCCATCCACCATGACAACGGTTTGGCCGGGTTTGGCTCCCCGCAGATAGATGGACACCGGGCTTCCGGGTCCACCATTGCGGTTTACCAGGATACCGGGGACGCTCTGCAATACTTCATCCAGGGTGCCGGCGCCACTGGCTTCCAGCTCTGCTTTGTCAATGACGCGAACATCCTGGGACAGGTTGCGGATTTCCTCGGTACTTTTTGTGGCGGTAACCGTGATTTCTTCGGTTATGTGTGGAGCGGATGTTTCCCGGGAAAGTCCCGGGGTTGCCAGCAGCAGGGTTACAGCAAGCGCACAGAATCCGTTCATTCGAGACACATCATCCTCCAGCGTGAACTAAGATTTTGCTTGTGGTGTCGGGGAATGAACGGTCCTGGGAATTCTTGAAACAGGTCAAATCAGTCATTCGCCGAGCCTCCGTCAGCTGATTGCCAGGCAGGTCTTCTGACTTCCGGATCATCCGTTGGCTGGGCCTTCCCGAGCGCGCGCGGCGCCAGTGGCATTGTCCAGCTTTCGTCCCCGGTTACAGCGGCGGGCCCGTTCCCGATTCTCACGGGATTCCCTTCTACTCCTCTGCGAGGAACCTGGCCGCTCCATTTTGACACGTGGTGTGTCCGCACGCAACCTCAGGCTGCAGGTGAGACAAGAGATTCTGTTGCTTTTTTTCGGGATTTGCCTGGGGGTTTTCTGTGTTATCGAGCCGGAATCTGATTGAATACTTGCACTGGACTGATCTTCCACATATATTGTCTTCAATGAACAAAGGACCAAGGAGTTGTCATGAATTCACCTGCACCACTTTCACCTGAGCAACTGGAATCCATGATCCGCGGATGGCAGACAAATCGTATCTTATTGACAGCAATCGAATTAGACATCTTTACACAACTGGAAACTCCTGTGACTTCAGCAGAAGTGGCGTCCAGGCTGGATACTGCTCCCCGTCACACCGACCGGCTTCTCAATGCACTGGCAGGGCTGGGCGTTATACACAAGAAGGACGGGCAATTCAGCAATGGGGAGACCGCATCCCGGCACCTGGTGCCCGGGAAGCCGGACTACTGGATGAGTCTCCACCATCTCAACAACATGTGGACATCCTGGACACGACTGACGGACGTTGTGCGTCATGGACAACCTGCGCGATGTCTACCGGAACAAAGCAATGCTTCGGTGGATTGGGCAGACCATTTTATCGCAGCCATGCAGCAGTTTGGATCGTTGCGGGCGCCGGCGGTTTTTGAAAAGGTGGAGCTGCGGGGTGCACGGAAAGCATTGGACCTGGGTGGCGGTTCTGGAGCATTCGCGGTTGAGCTGGCCGGGCGTTATCCCGATATGCACGTGGTGGTGTTTGATTTGCCCGATATTCTGCCACTGACACAATCATACGTGAAGCAAAGCGGTTATGGGGACCGGATCCGTTTTGCCGGCGGAGACTTCCTGGTAAACGATTACGGCGAAGAGTTTGATGTGGTGTTCATGTCCAACGTGATCCACTCCAACGGGCCGGAAGATGTAAAAAATATGTTTGTCCGCGCATTCAAAGCATTGAACCCGGGCGGTCAACTGGTGGTCCATGACTTCATGCCCAATGATGACCGGACTGCTCCCCCATGGGCAGTAACATTTGCGTTGAATATGCTGGTTCATACCGAAAATGGTGACACGTTTACGGTTTCGGAAGTCAAGGGTTGGATGGAAGATGCCGGGTTTGGTGGGTTGGAACACAAGGATACAGGTATGAACTCAGATCTGGTTATCGGGCACAAGGCCTGAACGAGGGATCATCACACAAAGACAGGTGTCGTACCATCAGGACGTATCATGGATGATGAGGTGATGTGTGCGTGACAGGATAGCGTGGATTGGAAGACGATGAAGAGACGGATTGTTATCGGGCTCCTGTTCTGCTGCATCTGGGTGCTTCAGGTTGTTCCGTGTACCATTTTCAAGATAACAAAAGATGGCCGTACACTCATTGGCAACAGCGAGGACTGGTCGGGGACTGACACCCGGGTCTGGATCATGGAACCGGGCGTGAACACATTTGGGCGGATATGTTTTGGTTTCGGCAATGGTTGGGTCCAGGGGGGGATGAACACGGCCGGTCTGTTTTTCGATGGTATTGCCGGTCCGGTTGTTGAATGGCGGGCGGAACCAGACAGGCAGAATTATCCGGGCAACCTGTGTGAAAAAATACTGGCCGAAGCCGCTACCGTGGATGAGGCTGTTGAATACTTCAGGCAATACAACTTTCCCAGTCTTACCGTGGGTAAGTATGTTTTCGTGGATCACGCCGGAAAAACAGCGGTGATTCAATTCAAGGATGGCCGACTGCATGTTGATGTTCGGGATGAGTCATTTTGCGCATTTGGTTACCGGAGCGAAACGGCCATCCAGCTGTTGGAGAAAATGGGCGCGCTGAGTATGAAAGCAATGGATGGGATACTGGCCCGCTGTCGACGAACGGATCAATACCCCACCCGGTATGCATGCGTTTTTGATCCCGAAACCCGGAAAGTCCTCGTTCGCTGCGTGCATGAAGACGATGACCCTGTTGCAATACAAATGGACCATCTATTTGGAAACGGTAGTCGGACAGTTGATCTGGCGAACCTGGCTGAACAGCTTGATGGCCGGCGGATGGTTGATCATAAGACCATGGATGCCGTTGAGTTGAACCTGTGTCGACCGCAAACGGTGACGGGCCGATATGAGAATGGCGAAGATACACTGGTTATCCGGCGGGGAGCGGACGGGTTGGTTCTGGAAACCAGACTGGTACTGGATGGCGTGATGGGGCTGAAACTGGTGCCCGTTTCGCAGACAGAACTGGTTTGCCGGGACCTGTCGGTTGCACTTCAACTCCACCGTGACACGGCTGGTGTCGTACAGGTAATCGACTTTTCCTATGGGGAAATTTCGAGAAAGATGAAACGGAAATAGAGTGGTTGAATGAACGACCAAGCGAGCTGGTATCTCATGTACGTCTGAATCAGGAGGAAAATATGAAGAAATTGATATTGGTGTTAACGATGGTAGTGCTGGTGGCCGGTTGGGTTTTGGCAGCGGAGAATTCGGAAGAAAAGGAAGCGATCCAGGCGGCGGAGATCTGGTTGCAACTGGTGGACACCGGTAAGTATGGTGAGAGTTGGGATGAAGCGGCCGTTGCATTCAAAGATGCAATTTCCCGTGATAAATGGGAGCAGGCATTGAACCAGGCGCGGAAACCGTTGGGTAAAATGAAGAACAGGGCCCTGGTTGGCGCAAAATTCATGACCGAATTACCCGGGGCACCGGCGGGCAAGTATGTTGTGATCCAGTTCAATACGGATTATGACGGGAAGAGTGGGGCAGTTGAAACCATAACCCCCATGTTGGACGAGGACGGTAGTTGGCGGGTGGCCGGTTACTTCGTGAAATAACCAGCATGATCCTGCGGACTGGCATTGACCATGTCATTATGGCCAGACCTCGGGAACAATTCTTGCAGATTGATCGTCTTTA
>CAZDKZ010000006.1:0-64755 GCA_964506215.1 uncultured Holophagae bacterium | reverse complement strand
TTCCGCGATCAGCTTCTCGGTAATCACTTTCTGCTCTTCATTGGTGTAGAACACGGCCGAACGATACTGGTCACCCACATCCGGCCCCTGGCGATCCACCTGGGTGGGATCATGGATTTCAAAAAACAGGCGGCACAGGGTCTCAAAGTCAATCAGCGACGGATCAAATACCACTTCCACCGCTTCCGCGTGACCGGTGTTCCGATAACAGACGTCTTCATAAGTCGGGTTTGGTTTGTGACCGCCGGTGTAGCCCACCGTGGTTTCCAGCACGCCCTTTTCATCCTTCAACAGGTGTTCCACGCCCCAGAAACAACCGCCGGCAAATATCGCGGTTTCTCTGGCCACAGCTGCAGTTGCTTGCGCCTGCTGCTTCAGTTCGTCAGCTGAAATGAACGTCATTGAGATAGAGTTTACACAGTGACGTGTATTCTTGTCCGTAAAGCGTTCGCCCAGGAAAACATGTCCCAGGTGACCGCCGCAGTTGGTGCAGATAATCTCGGTACGCCGACCGTCCGCGTCCGGCTGCCGGGTTACCGCACCATCAATTTCATCATCAAAACTGGGCCAACCGCATCCGGAGTCGAACTTGTCATCCGACCGATACAGATGCGCCCCACACTGGCGACAGGCGTATACACCCTTCTCCTTGTGGTCCCAGTACTCCCCGGTAAACGCCCGCTCGGTTCCCTTGTGCAGGATCACACGGGCTTCCTCCGGTGTCAGTTCCCGATACTGTTTCATGGATGACTCCTTGGTCGTATTCACAGGTTTCTCTGCATAGCTGACACAGGCCGTGGCGACTGCAAGTATGAATATCATCGTCAACATGCGGGTTGTTTTTGCGTTCATGCTGTCCTCCTGCGTTCGTTTTCAAATCAATTCTACCGCAAAACCCGCATATTGTTTACACGTTTGTAAGGTTTTATGATTTGTACGGACTTTTCTTCAAGTTTTGTGTTATTTATTAATTGACTTTTTCTTTCCCTTTTTGTAATGTTTTAAGCGTACAATGATTTTGTCGTTTCGGAGGAACCATGTTTGACACATACGCCCCCCAGAAAAAAAAGATGTTCCGCATCATGGACCATCGGGGAAAAATTGTAAATAAGACCGCCTTTACCGAGGACATTGATGCTGTTCTGGAAGAAGGCCTGAAACGGATCCTGCTGACCCGCACGGTCGATCTCCGTGCGGTGTCCTACCAGCGCCAGGGCCGCATGTACACCTACCCGCCCAATATCGGGCAGGAAGCCATCACGGTGGCCGCCGGTATGGTGATGGAAGAAAAGGACTGGCTGGTGCCCGCCTATCGTGAACTGGGTGCCTGGCTGGCCAAAGGCATGACGCTGCAGGAAGTATTCCTGTACTGGAGCGGCCATGAAGACGGCAGCAGATTCACCAAAGCAAAGAATATGCTGCCGGTTTCCGTGCCCATTGCCTCCCAGTTGCTCCACGCAACAGGTATCGGGTACGCACTGAAATATCAGGAAAAAGAAGGCGTGGTATTCGCGTTCTGCGGTGACGGCGGCACATCGCAGGGTGACTTTCACGAGGCCCTGAACTTTGCCGGCGTGTGGAAGGTACCCGTTGTGTTTGTGATCCAGAACAACGGCTATGCCATCTCCTGCCCCACGGCCAAGCAGACCGCATCCGAGTCCATTGCCATCAAGTCGCTGGCATACGGCATCAAGGGCATCCAGGTAGACGGCAATGACCTGGCAGCCTGCTACGCGGCCATGAAGACAGCGAAGGAAACCGCACAGGCGAACATGGAACCCGTTCTCATCGAATGTATGACCTACCGGATGGGCGCCCACACCACGTCCGATGATCCCAGCAAGTATCGCACGAAGGAAGAGGAGGAAAGCTGGGCGGACAAGGATCCGGTGCTCCGTCTGCGGGCATACCTGACGGCCAAGGACCGGTGGGACGAGTCCGGCGAGGAACACCTGATGGAACAGTATGGAAAGGAAGTGGATGTCGCGTTCGCAGACGTGGAGAACTATGCCCCCTACCCGCTGGAGGATGTATTCCAGTACCAGTATGCGGACATGCCCACCGACCTGAAAGCCCAGATGGTGGCATACCAGAAGTTCGCCAACTGGAAGGAGTCGCAGCAATGAAAGTCATGAACATGGTCCAGTCCATCAACCAGGCACTGGACATCAAATTGGAAGAAGATAAATCTATCGTATTGTTCGGTGAAGATGCCGGTGTGGAAGGCGGCGTATTCCGCGTCACCGAAGGACTGCACCAGAAATATGGTGAAGCCCGCGTATTTGACGCCCCCCTGGCGGAGAGCGGGATTGCCGGCACCGCCGTAGGCATGGCCATTGCCGGTCTGAACCCGATTATTGAAATGCAGTTTTCCGGTTTTGTGCTCCCTGCCATGAACCAGATCATTTCGCACATTGCCCGGATGCGGAACCGGACCCGGGGACGGCTCACCACACCCATCGTGGTGCGCATGCCCTACGGGGGCGGTATCCGGGCACTGGAACATCATTCCGAAAGCCTGGAATCAATTTTCGCCCATATTCCTGGGCTGAAAGTGGTCATTCCGTCCACACCCTACGATGCAAAAGGCCTGTTGATCGCCGCCATCGAATCGGAAGATCCGGTGATTTACATGGAACCCAAGCGGATATACCGGGCCATCAAGCAGGAAGTACCGGAAGAGAAGTACACCATTGAACTGGGCAAAGCCAAGGTACTCCAGTCCGGTGATGACATCACCCTGGTGGCTTACGGTGCCATGATTCGGGAATGCCAGAAGGCCATCGCACTGGCCAAGCAGTCGGGGATTTCGGTGGAGCTGATTGACCTGCGTACGATCTATCCCATCGATCGGGCGGCTATCGGCGCGTCGGTCCGCAAGACCGGGCGCATGCTGGCCGTAACCGAAGCCGCGGCAACCTCCGGCATGGCATCGGAACTGGTGACCATCGCCACCGAAGAAGCGTTCCTGAACCTGGAAGCGCCGCCCCGGCGGCTGGCCGGTTTTGACACCATCATGCCGCTGCCCAAGGGTGAAAACTATTACATGCATGAACCGGCACGGATCTTCCACGAGATCCAGAAGCTGGTCAACTATTGAGGAGCAACCCCATGCGTTACATTTTTCGTTTTCCCGACATCGGGGAAGGCATTACCGAAGGGAAAATCCTCGAATGGTACGTGGACAAGGGTTCCGCGATCAAGGAAGGGGACCCTGTTGTCAAAATGGAAACCGACAAAGTGGTTGCGGACATTCCGTCGCCCAAAACCGGCACCATCGCGGCCCGGTTCGGCAACGTGGGTGACGTGATCAACGTGGAAGACCCGTTGGTTGAAATTGATATTGAAGGAGTTGATGGTGAAGCAGCCGTTGAAATGGCTGCTGACAAGCCCGCACCCCCCGCTGAAGAACCCGCCGAAGAAGGCAGTTTCGGCGTGGTGGGCAGCCTGGAAGTGGCCGGAGACGGTGCCTTTCTGCCCGCCAGCGATGAAGGCGGTCAATCGGAGCACCGGGATGCCGTCAAGGGCCGCCGGAAGGCGTTGGCGACACCGGTGGCACGCGCCATGGCGAAAGACCTGGGACTGGATATCAACCGTGTACCGGGGACAGGTCCCGGCGGCCGGGTTACCAAGAAGGACATCCGTGCGTTCGCTGCAACAGCATCCCACGGTGCGCCGGCGTCGGATGGGAAAACCTCCTCTCCTGTTGCCGTTGACCGTGAAACACGGATGGAACCCATCTCCCAGATCCGGAAAGCGATTGCCCGGAACATGTCCATATCCAAGCAGACCATTCCCCACATGACCGTGTTCGAAGAAGCCGAAGTGAGCCTGCTGGTGGATACCCGGGAGCGGCACAAGGCCCGATTCACGGCGGAAAACCGGAAACTCACCTATCTCGCGTTTGTGATCAAGGCCGTGGCGTTGGGACTCACCCGTCATCCGGTATTGAACGGTCGACTGGACCTGGACAATGACCAGATCATCTATTTCGGCAACATCAATATCGGCATAGCTATCGATACCGAAGACGGCCTGGTGGTGCCGGTGATCCGGAATGCCGACCGCTTGTCCGTTTCTCAGATTGCGGACCAGGTACAGGCAGTTGCCGACAAGGCCCGGAACCGCCAGCTGACGCTGGAAGACATGAAGGGCGGCACCTTTACCATTACCAACTTCGGTTCCATTGGCGGACTGCACGCGGTACCCATCATCAACCATCCCCAGACCGGTATCCTGGGTACCGGACGCCTGGTGGAAAAGCCGGTCGTCAAGGATGGCGAGCTGGCCGTGGGCAAGGTGATGCCCCTGTCTTTGACAGTGGACCATCGTATCGTGGACGGGGGGGAAACCACCCGCTTCCTCAACCGGGTCCGGGAATACCTGGAAGACCCCGCAGCCATGCTGCTGTAGGCGGAGGATGTCATGCAATATGATGTTGTGATTATCGGAGCCGGACCCGCCGGCTATGTGAGTGCCATCCGGGCCGGTCAAACCGGCCTGAAAACAGCCATTATCGACAAGAGTGCCGTGGGCGGCATGTGCCTCAACTGGGGATGTATCCCCACCAAGGCCCTGATTGAAAGCGGCAAGGCCTATCAATCGGTACTGGGCGCGGCTGCATTCGGCGTGTCCGGTATCGACAAGAAAGCCGTCTCCTTCGATTTTGCCAAGGCAGCCAAGCGGGCAGGACGCGTGGTGGGCAAACTCACCCGGGGCGTGGAATTCCTGCTGAACAAGAACGGCGTGGAAGTGATCAACGGGGAAGCCGTCATCCGTTCTGCTACCGAGGTTTCGGTGGCCGGACGTCTGCTGGAGACCCGGCATATCATCATTGCCACCGGCTCCACGCCCACGCTCCCGGAAGGGACCGCGAAAGGCATGAACTGGACGGAACTCCGGGACCTGCTGACACTGGAAGCCATCCCGGAACACGTGGTGCTGGCCGGCAGCGGACCGCACACGGTTGAACTGGCCCAGTTTTTTGCCCATATTGATCGGACGGTGACGATTGTCTCACCGGACCCGGAACTGGTTCGGGAACTGGACCCTGCATTGGTCAGCTTCCTGGAAAAGAAACTGAAAAAGGATAAGATCCGCGTATTGCTCAGCGCATCAATTACCGGACAGACTGAAACCGCCGTCACGATTGCCGGGGAAGACATCCCCTGCGGCCTGTTACTGAACAGCCACCGCAGGACCGGGGTTATCCCCGAATCGGGAACCAATCTCCAGACCGTCAACGGCTTCATCCAGGTAAACGACAATTTTGAAACATCGGCACCGGGCGTGTATGCAATCGGTGATGTAAACGGACGCAGCGTGCTGGCCCATTCCGCATCGGCACAGGGCCTCCATGTGGTGGACCGGATCCAGGGGATTGAACGGGAATTTCCGTTTGACCGGATCCCCATGAACCTGTACACCACCCCGGAAATTGCCCAGATCGGACTCACCGAGCCCCGGCTGGCGGAATCCGGCATTCCGTTCAAGGTCAGTGAGTTTCCCATGTCCGCCAACGGCAAGGCGCTGGCGGAAGGTCAGACCGAAGGATTTGTCCGCGTGCTGTCCGAGACACAGTATGGCGAAGTCCTGGGTGTCCAGGTTGTGACGGACCATGCCACCGACATGATTGCCGAAGCCGGTGCCCTGATGGAAATTGAAGGCACCGTATTCGATCTTGCCCGGTCGGTTCATGCCCACCCCACTGTATCCGAAATCTTCATGGAAGCCGGGTTCGAAGCGGTGGACCAGGCCATTCATAAATAGCCTCTTCACAGGGGATACCTCTGTACAATGTCATATTCGGGCGGCGCATGCCGCCCACTTTTTTTGCTGTCCACCCCTGGTTTGCGGTACCATCCTTTCGGGAGGAATTGTGAACCACACCGACGTGCCGATTCTGAAATATGACCTGCCGGACATGGCTTTCTTTCAAAAGACGACAACAGGCAATGATGCATTCGTCCATATACCGGCGTTCCGAGCCATTGTGCTGGGACGGGGCAGCGATCCGGAACTGGCCTTTCATCCGGAAGCCGTCCTCGCCGATGGGATACCGGTTTACAAACGCCCTTCCGGCGGTGAAACCGTGCTCCTGTCCCCGGAAACGCTGGTGCTGGCCTCCGTGCGGACCGGTATCAAGCTGTCCTCCCCCCATCGATTCTTCAAATTGTTCAGTGATACTATCATTGGTGTGCTGACCCGGAACGGCATCAAAGATGCCTGTCAGCGGGGAATTTCCGATGTATCCGTGGGACCACTCAAGGTATTGGGTTCATCCATCTACTGGCACCGGGACCGGCTGCTGTACCATGCGGTGCTCAATGTGAATGAACCGGTGGAAAACATGGAACGGTATTTGAAACATCCGCCACGGGAACCCGATTATCGGGCAGGACGGCGCCACGGTGACTTTGTCACCACCTTGCGGTCCTGTGGATGCGAAACAGAGATGACTGCGTTGGGAACCCAGTTGGAAACCGCGCTGCGCGCGGCCAACTAGCACTATTGCATCAGCCAGGCCATCAGGCCCGCCACCACCAACGCCGGCAGCATGTTCAATACCTGGATCCGACGGATGTCCAGAATATTGATCCCCATCCCGATCAGCATCAGGCCGCCCACCGCTGTCACTTCCGCCACAACCGCCGGAGACAGCACACCGGACAATTGCCCGGCCAGCAGGGTCAGGCCGCCCTGGTAAATCAACAAAGGAATGATGGAAAACAGAACACCGGCCCCCAGTGAGGCAGCCAGGGCAATGGATGAGAACCCGTCCAGCACCGACTTGGCAAACAGCAGGTCCGGCTTGCCGCCCATCCCCTCCTCCATGGCGCCCAGTACGGTCATCGATCCCATACAGAACAGGAGGAATGCAGTCACCAGGCCGTCTGTAAACTTGTCATTGGTTGACTTCACCTTGTTCTTCAGCCAGTTTCCAAACCGGTCAATCCGGTCTTCCAGGCGCATGAGCTCCCCGGAAATGGCGCCGATCAGGATGGCAAAGACCATGATCATCAGGTTGGCGGTTTCCATGGCCATTTTCACGCCGATGAACAGGGTAAACAGGCCAATGCCCTGGAATGCAATCCGGGTAATCCGTTCCGGAAATTTTGCATGCAGCAGCAAACCGGTAGTCGCCCCCACTGCAATTGCCCCTGCGTTCACCAACGTACCCAGCATGGTCACCTCCCCGCATGATCTGATCCCCAGTATCGCAGTTGTTTCGCTCCAACACAAGCGATTGGAACCATCCCGGCCGTGGTACACTCAAAGCATCGGGAGGGTGAAAGGTGGTCAAAAGCTGGCGGAAACTCCAGGGAGAAGCAAAACCGGGTATTATGGGCGGTGTGGCCGGTGAAAACGCGGTTCACAACGACTGGTTGGAGTTGCTGTCCCTGCGCAACCGGTACACCAAGCAGGTTCTCTATCAGCGACTCACCACGGCGGAACGGGAATCCTTCCAGGAACGATGTTCCATCTGCCAGTATGAGGCGGGCATGGACCGGGAAACGGCCGAATGGGAAGCGCTTTCCCACGTGGTGCACCAGCGACTGTTTCAGGACCGGACTTTCTAGTTTTTTTGGCCGGTACCAGCTTGTTTGCCGTGCCCGGCACCCGTGGCTGCGGTACAATGAACTGCAATTATTAAACCGGGGATTACCTGCATGACCGAATGGGAACAATCACTGCGAGAGATTCTGCGCAAGATTACCGAAGCCGACGCCGCGAAACTCTGGGGACACCCGGACGAACCGGCACCGTTCAATTATCGATTTGAGCACACCCGCGCCGTGGTATCCACTGCCCGCTATCTTCAGCAGTATGAAGGGGGCGACTATCGGGTCATCATGGCCGCCGCGTGGCTTCATGATATTGACAAGCATTTTGTCAAACGGGCGGATGATGCGCCGGGCCGGCCCCATCATGGGTTCCGGGGTGCTCAGCAGGCCGCTGAGATCCTGGCGGGGCTGGATTTCTCCGAGGATGAAATCGCCCGCGTTCATGACGCCATTGTCACCCACGTGGGCATTTTCCATGATGACATCAAGCGGACCCTGGAAGGGGATATCCTCTGGGACGCAGACAAGCTGACCAAGGTGGGCGCCGTGTCCATTATTCATTCGTTCGGCGTTGCACCGGCCTTCGGGCCCGTGAACACCGAATATGTCATTGAACGTGGATTGAAATGGTCTGCCACATTGAACGATACGGTGGCAGCTTTCAAGACACCCACCGCGAGACGGCTGGGAAAAGAACGCCTGGCGTTCCTGGACGAATTCTATCGCCGGCTGAACGCGGAATTCACGATGGAGTAGAACCATGTTACTGGCGATTGATATCGGCAATACCAATACGACAATCGGCCTTTTCAAAAACGACGAACTGGTGTTTGATTTCCGGCTCACCACGCGGATCGGCCAGACCATGGATGAATACGGGGTTTTCGTCCGGAACCTGATTGCACTGGCAGATATGGACCTGGACCAGATATCCGGCATGATCGTGTCATCAGTGGTGCCACCGCTGGACAACGTGATTTATACGATGAGCCACAAATATTTGAAAATGAAACCATTATTTGTCAAGCCAGGCATACGGACCGGCCTGTCTCTCAACGTGGAAAGCCCGTCCGAGGTGGGTGCCGACCGGATCGTGGATTGCGTGGGGGCCCTGTCCCGGTATGAACCGCCCCTGATCGTCATTGATTTCGGCACCGCCACCACGTTTGACGTGATCAGCGTGGACCGGGAATTTCTCGGCGGTGCCATTGCGCCGGGGTTGAAGATTTCCGCCGAATCCCTGTTCCGGCGGGCATCCAAGTTGCCCGAAGTTCCCATCCGCAAACCCCACCAGGCCGTGGGACGCAACACGGTCACCAATATCCAGTCCGGGCTGTTCTTCGGCTACGTGGGACTGGTGGACGGGATCCTCTCCCGGATGAAAGCGGAGACGGGTGAAACAACCACGGTCGTAGCAACGGGCGGCCTGGCCGGAGTCATCGCGCCGGAAACCGCACTGATTGACCACGTGGATGAACACCTGACATTGGAAGGCCTCCGGATCCTCTACGAAAAGAACCATGACCGAGACTGATTTTCGCGCCTATTTTGACCAGTTGGAACGCCATTTTGCCCTGAAACGGGGCAAAGCCATGCTGCTGTCACCGGAAGAATACGAGATGGTGGAAGATCTTCATCGTCGGCAAGTCCCGGTTGATGTGATCATTCGCGGCATTGATCTCTTTTTTGAAAAGCGGGCCAAGCGGAAACGGAAGAGCAACCGGCCGGTCTTCCTGACCCATCTGCGGGAACACCTGGACGAACTCATTGAAGAATACAACCGGAAAGGGATGGGCTCCCACCGGATGTCCGGTCCTTCGGGTGACGAATTTGTGGCGCAGCGCCTGACCGAACTCCTGGAAGGACTGGAGAAAACCAGCCCTGAAGTTCGTGCCATCGCAAACGAGGCGTCCCATGCAATCGGGGAACTGATGCCAACGGTGAGCACAATGGAAATGGATGCCGTTGAACAGCATCTGGAAGCAATCCACGATCTTGCCTGGAAACGGATTTCTGATACACTTGATCATACGTTGAGGCAGCGGGTGGAAGAACGGGTCCAGGATCTCATGGATCGTACCGGTATCAAACCCGGTTCCGACATGCTGGACCGGTTCCGAAAGGAACAACTTCTTGAAATACTGCGGTTTCCGCTGATCAGCCTGTATGGATAACGACCCCCATACACATCACAACCTTGGAGGTATCGGGTGAGACGATTGATGTGGACCCTCCTGCTGACCACCACCCTGCTGGTCCAGGCACAGGACCCCTTTGCGTTACTGGATCCGGAAGAACCGGTTACGGAGCAGATGCTGGATTTCTCCATGATTGTCAACAGCCGTGCATACCGGTTCGACACCATATTGGAAGAGGATGTTCCGTATTTTTCCATGCAATCGGTATTCCGGGCACTGGGCCCCACAGGACTGACAATCACCGGCCAGACTGCCAAACAGGCATCAATCCAGTTGTCCGAAGAAGAGCAATTCACCCTTGATTTTGCCAGCGGCGTCTTGAAGCAGACTGAAGGCGACCGGGTATTCTCCACCGGTGTCATCCTGGTGGAAAAGCGTCCCTATCTCCGGTTTGATTTCATGACCAAGGTCCTTCCGGATCTGCTGGGCAAAGAAGTCTCGTTTGACGGTGGTACCAATACTTTCTTCCTGGGCCAGCGGGAATCTGTCCGACTGGGATATGACATCAAGGTAGCAGAAGAATACGCGGTCCTGTCATTGCTGTTTCCGGCACGGGTCCGGTATCGGATTGAACAGATCGACACCGAGTTGACATTGACAATTAATTCCCAGTTCCAGCAGCCCATGGAGGACTTTCTCCTGGAAGAAAATCCGTTCTTCACCATTACCGGTTACCGGATGGAGCCGTCCCGTACCGTCATCACCCTCACCGTGACCGACCGTGTGAACGCACTCAACGACTCATTTGACAAGAACTTCAACCGGTTACGGCTGTACTTCTACAGCCCCGAGTACCACAACCCCGGGGCAGAGGCGGTTAACCAGGCTTTGCCCATGTACCGGCCCGATGTGACCACGGTGAAAAAGATCATCATCGACCCGGGACACGGCGGAGAAGATGAAGGTGCCATCGGTTCCAAGGGCATCATGGAAAAGGATATCACCCTGACCATCTCCTACAAACTGGCAGCGGAACTGAAACGTCGGGGGTATGAAGTGGTGTTGACCCGGTATACCGATGTGCATGTGCCCCTGGTCGACCGGACCGGCATTGCCAACACCAACCAGGGGGACATTTTTGTCTCCATCCATGTCAATGCCTCCGTCCGGAGAGCATCCGGCGCGGAAACATACTACCTGAGTCTCAAGGGCGCCGAAACCGTGTCCGACACCATCGCTTTCGAAAACCGGGAAATCAGCCAGTCCGGGGCGTCTGCCACGGACACCGGCAACAAGCAGGAAGGCAATGATCTCCTGTTCATCCTGTGGGACATGGCACAAGCGGAATACCTCAAGGACAGTGCACTGCTGGCCGAGGAAATTCAAAAAAGTATGAACCTGATGACCGGCATTCGGGACCGGGGTGTCAAGCAGGCCAACCTGGTTGTGCTGCGGGGACTGAATATGCCGGGTGTTCTGGTTGAAGTCGCCTTCATTTCCAATCCATCTGAAGAAGCACGGCTGACCCAGGATTCTTTCCAGGACCGGACCACCCAGGCGCTGGCCGACAGTATTGACAGCTACAAGGCAGGACTGGAGCGCCGTATGGCACCCGTTTCCCGGGAACGGGAAGAAGGTCGTCTGCCATGAGATCAGTCACACTTCTTGTTGTCTGCCTGTTGACCCTGCTGGCCTGCCGGGGTACCCCCCCGTCCGAAGTTGAGACGACCGATGCTGAATCCGTGGCAATGCAGGACATCCCCGAACCGGAACTGGTGAAACAGACGCGGCCTATCCGGTTGTTCTTCGCCGATCCCAACCAATACGGTTTGCGGGTGGAAGTCCGGAAGGTGTTTGAATTGCCGGACCAGACAGCCATGCTGAAACAGGTGCTCAGCACACTGGAACGTGGACCGCTGGGTGATCTGAGACCCACGGTTCCCCCATGCCTGTCCATTTCAAACGTGTTTGCGGTGGATGATCTCATCTATGTGGATCTGCAGCGGGAAGATGCCCGGTCCCAGATTGGTGGTGTGGAAGGAGAAGCGCTGTTCATTCATTCCATTGCCAATACCGCCCTGGCCGTCTATCCCAAGCAGCATTACCGGGTTCGTTTCCTGGTCAACGGCGCGGAAGCCGAAACCCTGCTGGGACATTTTGACGGACACCAGACCTATACATTCAACCGTGAAATCATACTGAAATAAGAAATTGTCTGAAAACCTCGCCGACCAACGATCAGTCCGTTCCCCGATACAGGATCGTGAAGCCGCTGCACCAGGGCACATGGTCCACCCGGAATTCACCGGCTGCACCGGTAAAGACCTGTTTTTCATCCCATTTCAAATCCAGGTACTCCTGCAACGCACGAATGACACCCCGGTTGTTGTTCCATCCGCCGCCCAGTGACCCGTCCTTTCGACGGAAAATGGTGGCCATGTTGGTGTCATGGAGCGCAACAATCGCCCGTTTGGACAGGAGCGGCATCCAGGCATTCAGCTCCTCAACCGTGTCTGCATAGGTGTGACTGGTATCCAGGAACAGAAAATCAATGGTTTCCGGCACGCCCCGCTGTTTCATTTCCGCGGTGAACCGTGCAGCCAGTTCCCGGTCATCCATCCGGATAAAATGCCACCGCCCGTAGTCTGAAGTAAACTCCGTATCTTCCAGATCGACGCTGATCAGCCATCCTCCCGTTTTCCGGACCGCTTTTTCCAGGACGAAGGAAGATTCCCCGCTGCGGACACCCAGCTCCACGACCAGTCCCGCCTTGTGATCCAGGGCCAGCCGATACAGGGTTTCCAGGTGATCACTGATATCGCTCCGGCTGTGGGCATGTTCCCGAATTGCCAGCAGCGTTTCGTCATCGGTAACGTCCGCCGGTTTCAACCGGGGAACAAATGCATTGTATACCGCCAGCACGGCTTTGGCCGCGATCTTGATCCAGTCAGTCATTGGCCTGCAGCACCTTTTCGATCAGTTCCTGGTGAATATGACCGTTCGTGGCCACCAGTTCCGGTTTGAAAATGCTGAAATCGCCGCCACTGTAGTCGGTAAGGGTTCCCCCTGCCTCTTCCAGCAACAACTGTCCCGCCGCCATATCCCATGGTTTCAGACCGATTTCGAAGAATCCGTCCAGCCTCCCGCAGGCAACGTAGCACAGATCCACCGAAGCTGCACCGCCCCGGCGTAACCCCTGCCCATGGAGGATGGCCCGCCGCATGGGCGCAAGCAACTCGTCCACGATGGTGTGACGGAAGTATGGCAGCCCGGTCACCAGCAGAGAGCGATTTAATGTCTGCACGTCCGAGACATGGATTCGCTTCTCGTTCCGGAATGACCCCTGCCCCCTTGCAGCAAAGAATGTCTCGCCGGTAAACGGCACCTCAACCAGTGCGCCCAGGGGGTCATCATCCATGTGAAGACCGCACGAGAACGCGAAAAAGGGATATCCATGGGCATAGTTGGTTGTGCCGTCCAGCGGATCAATGACCCACTTGAATCCGCTGTCGCCGGCGATGGATCCACCCTCTTCAGCAAGAATACTGTCCCGGGGGAACAATGCCTGGATCCTGCCCAGCGTGGCGGTTTCCACCTGCTGGTCCACTTCGGTTACCAGGTCCACTTCCCCTTTCAGCTCATATTCGCTGATCCGCCCATACTGGTTCATCATCAGCCGGCCCGCAGTACGGCCCAACTCGCGCATCAGGTTCAACCGTTCTCTGACTTCTGGTCCATTCATCAACTTATCCTTGTCTGTTCCGTTCAAAACAATGTTTTCAATTCACCAAAACCGGTGATCCGGTGAAACCGGCCGTTGTGTGCCAGCGGTACTTCTTCATAATCCCAGGCCCGCTCCTTTTCAATCAGCACCGTTCCCAACCCGGCTGCGGCAGCCGGATTGATATCCGACCGCGGACTGTTGCCGATCATCCAGCTGTTCTCCGCTTCAATCGCCAGCTTCACCAGCAATTCCCGGTAGGTCTGTTCCGTCTTGTCCGGCACCACGAAACTCTCTGCGAAATGCGGCAGCAGCCCGGAGCGGTCCAGTTTTCCCTGCTGCTCCGCCGCCCAGCCCTTGGTGACCAGGTACAGGGTATGCCTGCCGGATAAATATTGCAATGTTTCCACCACGTCCGGGTATGGGAGAATCGGATGTTCCCGTATCTCATCCCGGATATCGTCCAGGATCGCATGATCCCGGTCACAGAATCGGGTGCCGTTCTCCCGAAACGACTGCTCCAGGGTTCTGCGCATGGCTTCCCGGAATCCCGCAGCGCCGAATCCGAATTCATGGACCCGTTCCCGGTCAATCACCGACAGCAACTCCCCTGCCCGGTTCCGATCCAGATCCCGGGCCGCTGCATGGTCCAGGAATCGTTCCCGGGCCGCTTCAAAGTAAGCGAAATTTTCCCATAACGTGTCGTCCGCGTCGATCAGCAGGTTCCATCTCATGGCAGCTACTATAGCACAACCAGGCCTTGCTCCCCATGTGATTCCCGGCCGGTAAATCAAAGCAATCGCTGTGCTATAATCCGCATATGAGACGCGCATGGATTTTATTGTTTGTCCTTCTGCTCACAGGATGTCACACGAAACCGGAAACGGCCAATCCGGTTGCCGTTGTGCTGCAGACCGCTCACAATGCGGTAGGCACACAGTATCGCTACGGGGGACGGAATACAGGCGGATTCGATTGCTCCGGACTGGTCTGGTACTGCTATGACCGGGCCGGAATCGTGCTGCCGGTGGACACCGAACACCAGCGAGATGCAGGGAACAAGGTCACGGGCCGATGGAAGCTGCGGAAACTCAAACCCGGCGACCTGCTGTTCTTCCGCATTGACCGCCTGATGGGACGTCCCAATCACGTGGGAATCTACATTGGACACAACCGGATGATCCATGCGTCAAGCAGCCGGGGCGTTGTGGTGGATGATCTGGCCAACCCATACTGGAAAAAACACTTTACATATGCCAGGAGGATCGTCAAATGAGCCTGATGGAACAGATTCGAAATGACTTGAAAACCGCTATGAAAGCCAGGGAAGCCCAGCGGGTGGGGACCCTGCGCATGCTGCTGGCGGACGTGAAACGAAAAGAAATTGACGGCGGCATCACCGTGGATGACACAGAACTGATCAAGATCCTCAAGGGGGCCGTGAAGAGCCGGGCCGACTCCGTTGAGGCCTACGAGAAAGGAAACCGGCCGGACCTGGCGGAAAAAGAAAAGATGGAGATGGCCATTCTACAGGTCTACCTGCCGGCAGAATTGTCCACCGAAGAATTGGAAAAAATTGTCCGCGCAGCCATTGCCGAAACCGGTGCCGAATCTCCCCGGGACATGGGAACTGTCATGAAAACGGTCATGGCCACACATGGAGATCGTGTGGACGGTCGCACACTCAGCGGACTGGTAAAACAGCTCCTATCCTGACATGGTCCTGTTTCATTTCGTCTCGACACCCATCGGCAACCTGGGCGACTTGAGTTTTCGTGCCCTGGAGATCCTGAAAGCTGCAGATGTCGTCCTGTGTGAGGACACCCGTCACTCCCGCAAACTGATGACCCATTATGGACTTTCCAAGAAACTGGTTGCCTTTCACGATTTTTCCGGTGATCAGCAGTTGCAGAAAATTGGACAGTTGATGATGGACGGAAAGCACTGCGTATACATCTCGGATGCAGGCACTCCCATGATCTCGGATCCGGGATTTGAAATTGCCCGTTACCTGGAACAGAACGGATTTCCCTTCGACATCATCCCCGGTGCCAACGCCGTGCTGCCGGCCCTGCAACTCTCCGGCCTGCCCTGTGATCGGTTCACCTTCCTGGGATTTCTTCCCCGGAAAGAAAAAGAAATCACAGACATCCTCAACCGGTACGCCGGTATTCCAACAACGCTTGTGTTTTACCAGTCTCCCAGACGGATCCACCGCACGCTCCAGGTATTGCATGACCTGTGGCCGGACCGGGAAGTTGCCGTCGTCAAAGAACTGACCAAGATTCACCAGCACACAGCGCGGGGTCTACCCGGTCAACTTCTCGACCGGTACACCGACCTGGAAAAGGGTGAGTTTGTTCTGGTCATCGCCCCGCCATCCGGTGACAGCACCGAAACCGACTGGCCGGCAATCCGGAAGGAGTTTACAGCACTGCTGGCTTGCGGTGTTTCCCGGAAATCCGCAACCCGCTACCTGGCCCGTAGCCGGAGCCTGTCTTCAAAGGAACTCTATACCCGCTCCATGGATTGGGAATAGACTCCGGTGTAACATTTTCTTACCCCCTTCCACAAACATTTTCTTTTTTTTCTATATCTTACAAGTCGCTGACAAGTTGATTTGACAGTATTCCCGATTTGATTGCCACGCCCGGATAAATTGATTTCACTGATTCTATAAGACCTTATGAATTGATGGCACAGGTATTGCTCTATCGTTGGGAGCATTCAATTTTTTGGAGGTTATTGATGAAGAAACTGATTGGGCTGACCATGATCGCGCTGGTTGTGATCACACTATCCGGATTCACGGTACCGGCTTCTGCCACCACTGTGAAGAAAGGGGCAACTGCTACCGTAGCCAAGTTGAATATCAACAAGGCAACCGCCGCCGAACTGACATCCATTAAGGGAATCGGTGCGAAGAAAGCAGAAGCAATTGTCGATTTCCGGAAAAAGAATGGTGATTTTCAGAAATTGGAGGACCTGATGCTGGTAAAGGGGATCGGCGAAAAGATCTTCCAGAAGATCAGGAACCAGATCACCATCCAGTAGCGGCCCGGGACGGCCGGTATACCAATGCGGGAGGGGAAAGATGGCCCCCTCCCGTTCTTTTCAGCGTCGAAATGAAGCCTGCTGATGGGTGGTAAACCGGCAGATACGGAAATAGGGGCAATATTCGCACTCCTCGGTATCCATCGGTTCAAACACGAAACCCGGTTTCAACAGGTTGATCACACTTTCCGCAATTGCCTCAAACCCCTTGCTTCCCATGTTACCGCAATCATAGCTCTTGGTCTCCCCGGCACCGAGCAGCACCAGTTCACTGCCGACCTGCTCCATCTCTACATCCCTGCTGACACTGACCAGGTAGCCATACATGGGCAACTGAAACGACCCCAGTTCTTTCTGCAGCAACGGAATGGCTTCCGTTTGCGATAGCATTGCGATCTCGCCGGCAAGACTGACCCATGCCGCCCCGGGTTTCCGGCTTTTTTTCGGAACCTTTGCGGTAGATCCGGTCTTGTAGTCGCAGACAACCAGCCGCTCCTCCCCCGTGGTCTTGTTCGTACGGAGATCCAGCCGATCACAACGGCCAACCCACTTCACACCCTTGACGATTGTGGCGTACTTCTCCTCAACGGCCAGAATCCGGATATCCACATCCGCCAGCTCTTCCCGCAGTGCCCGGAAAAACTGCGCAATCCGATATCCCGCTACCGTTTTCAATAATTGTCGTCGAACCGGGGACAATCCCGGCAGCACCTGGTCCAGGCTGTTATTCAATCGTTCAGATGTGTCCGTTTCAAGGGTTTTGAGTATCTTGAAGTTCAATGATTTTCCGACGATCGGTCCGAAAGCATGTTCCAGCGCATGATGAACCCAATCTCCAACCTGCCGTGGATCCTGACCTTCCTGAAGTCGCGCCGACTCCGGAACATGGCGGAATCTGCGCAGATAGAACCGATACGGGCATTTCAACACCTCATCCAGATAACTGGGGGATAGGCCGGACTTTTTCTTCTCGTTCAGGAGAATCATTTCCGCTTCACCCAGGACAGGCGGTTCCCGTCGCTGATCGCCCTCCCCGGACAAATGCATTTCGGTTACCTGTACATGCTTCTGCTCAAACCACACCGGATCCAGAGACCCGTTATCACCGCATGCCCGTGTTTCCCATTCCACCAGAAGTTGTTCCAGGTAGCGGGAACGGACGCTTCGGTTTTCTGTGGTTTCCCCTTTCCGGTAAAACAGATGGGCGTAACGGGAACCGTCCAGCAGCCGGAACAGATGATAAGCTTCCACCGCCTCCCGTTGTTCAACGGAAGGCAACCCGATAGGCTCCCGAAGATTGACCGGTAACAACGGGTCAATGGTATGGTCACCGGGTATGGTGCCTTCGTTCAGGTCCAGGATAAACAGATGATCAAAGGTCAATAACCGTGTTTCCAGGAATCCCATCACCTGAAGCCCTTCCAACGGATTTCCTTCAAACTGGATCTGTACCGTATCCATCAGATGCCGCAACAGGCCGAACAGCACGCCGGAAGAGGGAAACTTCTCTTCCCGGAAATGGCTGATGGAGAATCCCATGTGAAGCGTCTCCAGGAAATGGGCAATCAGTTCCTGCTCCGTTTCCAGGCCTGCCGCACCAGAGAACCGGTCCAACACAAACCGTGCCAATCGATCCACCTGTTCCGCCAGTTCGTCCAGGCTCCTGACCGTACGACAGGGAAAGATCAATGTATCCAGAAATGCACCGGCATCCACATGACCCGCCGCCCGCAACCGCTGGCATAGCGCATCCGGATCCATGAAAGCCTGGCCCCAACCGATGATTTCATTCACCGGATCGATCGGATTTTCTGTCAGTGGCTGATGCGAACAAATCACTGGTCGCACCAGCGGATTCGCCAGGATATGAAGAACATGGTCCAGGTGTATTCCCGATTTTTCAATTTCATTTTCTATTAATTGTATAATTTGTATCAATAATCGATAGAAATTTGTCTGACAAAACGGATAACCGGCAGTGACGTTCAGTTTCTGTTGGGGAATGGACTGAACCACGGGAACCAGAATGCTGCTGTCCGGCACCACAACCGCCGCCGTCGTGGGCGTCTGTTCCAGACGGCTCCCCCCATCCATC
This sequence comes from uncultured Holophagae bacterium, assembly GCA_964506215.1. Taxonomy (GTDB): domain Bacteria; phylum Acidobacteriota; class Holophagae; order Thermotomaculales; family Thermotomaculaceae; genus CAZDKZ01. The sequence goes on along the minus strand of CAZDKZ010000006.1, from coordinate 46,182 downwards.
AGCACACCACTCAAGGTGGCAACCTGCGAATGAATGTCATATGTTTCCACCGGAACCACCGCCGGAGATGACGCAGATTTGTTGAGAATCTTCCGGTCCGGTCTTCGTCCCCACATGGTTCCGTTCAGCCAGTCATCATGGACCCGGTAAGGAGAAAACGGCGCATGCCGACCGTGCAGGTCTGTCTGGAAAATGATGGTGGCCTGGTCCCGGTCCCAGGCGCTCCTGAATATCGTCCGCTCCGCGATACTGAGTCCGGCAAATCCGGCAACCAGCAATGGACCATTCAACTGTTCACACATTTCAGACGCCCGGGCATACCGGTTGCCCCCACCTGTCCAGTTGCGCCTGTCCAGTTCCTGCCGGTAGGCTGCCACAAGCTGGTCCAGCTCCGCCAGGATGTCACGGGCGGCCGGAACAACTTCATCCGCAAACGCAACCGGCTGCACCTCTTGCACCAGGTGCATATCCAGTTCATCCATCAGTCGGGCCAGCTGAATACACCAGGGGAAAACCCGGTCCGGTTGGTCGCCCAGTTTCCGGTACAGAGCTGGAAACTGCTGACGAATAAGCTTCAGCAACAGGAAATAGCGGTCCATATCTCCCACCAGAGCCGGTTGGTCCCCCAATCCGGAATAGATGAGATCCTCCACCAGCTCATCCATGGACATCGGGGTTATATGAAGCGCCATTTCCGGGGTCAATTCATGGAGAAAAAACCTGCCCGACCGCCGGTTGGGAAACACAACCCGCACCGATTCACCGGTTGCCTGGTGCATTCCGGTGGCATATCGGACCACGTGGGGGATAAAGGGCACGCCTACATCTACCACAACAAACTGACGCTTAAACATGCCGTACCTCCCCCGAATCCAGGTAAACCAGCATGGGTTTTGCCGAAATGCCGATGGACTTCAGAATACGCTGATACCGGCGGACCTGCCGTTCATGTTGCGCATCCGGCTGACCGGTTTTATAGTCCATCACCGTCCACTGATCGTCATGGAATACCAGGCGATCCACGCGGATGACTTCACCGCCCGCTCCAATAAATTCTTTTTCCGTCCAGGAGCGAGCAGGTACCGTCAGCCACGGGCGCAGTTGTTCCAGGCATGCGGACAACCGTTTCCGCAATTGTTGCTGATCCACAATCCCACCAGCGACACCCAGCCTCGCCGACGCTTTGCACAGTGCGTCTGCGGCAATATCATCCAGGACCGCGTTCTCATCTGCGGGCAATGATTGAATCCGACGCAATGCCTCATGAAGCAGCGTACCCCGGAAGCGTGCAGTCCAGTCCGAGACTGGAAGTTCCGGCCTGTCCCGGATCACCAGCAGATCTGCTGCACGTCGCAAGAACCAGTTGTCCGCCACAGGTTCATCCGGAATAACCGGATCTCCTGCCTCCGGCTGCCCCAGTGCCAGTTCCCCATCCGTCAGCTCGTATCCTGCACAATTCAACATGTAATGCAGAATATGGTTTACATCATTTTCCGTGTCATCCGGTTCACAACAGATATGCAGTTCCAACCGGGCCCGGGTCATGGCCACGTACAGCATATTGATATTCTCAACTGTTTCCCTGGTTCGATAGCGCTCAAATATGCTTGCCAGCCCGGGATCTGCCTGTGCCAGGGTCTCGTTCATTTCCAGGTATTGCACCGGATTCTCGCCAACCTGCCCCAGCACGGTTGTACGTTTCCGGTTCAGTGCCCAGTCAACGAAAGGCAGGATCACAACCGGCGCTTCCAGACCCTTTGCCTTGTGAATGGTCATTACACGAATGGCGCCATGATGAACCGGCATGGTCAGTGCTGTTTCACCCATGCGATCATACAGGGATTCAACGAGCCTCGGCGGATCCGCAGCCCCTTCCAGTTCCAGTTGCAGTACCAGTTCACGGAACCGGTCCAGATATACCCGATCGCTTCCATTCATCAGACCGTAAGCCCGAATCAGCTCGGACAACTGCTCATGTACCGACCCGTCCGATCGGATACGGTCAAGGGGTGCCATCAATGCATCAAAACGGTCGGGCAGCAGTCGCGCAAAGCGGTCCTTCCAGCTCTCCCTATCCCTCTCTCCGGTGCTGGTACTCCCGCCGGGAACGTCTGTCAGGATGGATGTCTCTGCTTCGTCCAGCAGGCCAAACCATCCCATTTCTATCACGCCCCACAAGTACATTTCGCCATCCGGCAGTATGAGATATGAAAGTAAATTTAACAATCCCTTGACTGTCGGATTTGCAAACAATCGCAAGGATTCCTCGGTAACAAATGGGCGTTCCCATTCCCGTAACCATCCGGCAATTTCCCGGACCTGATCCGAGACACGGGCCAGGATCAGAATGCCTCCCGCCCCGTGCCGCTGCACCGCATTTTCAACAACCGTCCGCACATGATGCTTTCGATGGTCGGGATCGTCATCAGAAACCAGTTCACGAATCCGGACAAGACCGCCGTCCCCCCCGTCCGTTTTCTGCTTCACATCCGCAAAGACCTCTTGCAGCGTTTCCAGCCCATAATTCACGGGTACACCTGGTAAGGCCAGCGTCGCGAACAGCCGGTTGTTGAAGCCGACGATTTCCGCCATGGATCTGAAATTGCTCGCCAGTTTATCCTGTCGGACATTTTCAGCGGACACCGGGTCACATACTGCCATCACATCCGCCGGCCGTCTTGAATCATCAGTGCGCAGCAACACATCCGAGAACAACCGGAAATCACCGCCACGCCACCCGTAAATAGCCTGCTTCACGTCCCCGACCAGGAACAGGGATCCGCCTTCGGACAATGAATTGATTACCAGCGGTGCCAACGCGTTCCACTGGGCACGGGAGGTGTCCTGGAACTCGTCCACAAGGTAATGCTGGTAACGTTCGCCCAGCCTGCAGAAGGCCGCTGACGCTTCCCACTGGCTCAACAGTGTATGTATCCGACTGGCCATGTCCCGGATTTCAAACCGGGATAATTGACGGACCAGATCATCTTCCCGCCGACGGACCCGCCGATACACATGAATACCCGACTGTAATTCCGCAATCGCCTTCTCAATGCTCAGTCGGGACCACAGTTCCTGCACCGCATTCAACATCGTCTCCAGTTCATCCAGTCCCGGAATTTCCGCATCTTTCAACTTCAGGCTTTCCACGGACCGTCCGTCCTGCATCCACGGGGGATATTTGCCCTTTTCAATGCCGGGCAGTACAGCAAGCCCCTTGAATCGTCCACCATGCCACGATTTTCCGGTATCAACCGCGACCATCCTTCGTACCAGAGCTTCAGCTTTTACGGCCAGTTCACGGGACAGAACATCCACGGCCGATCCAGCACCTGTTATCTGTTCCGGATTGATCGTATCCCGATGTCGATGCAGACGGTCCACCGCGCGCCGGACAATCCGTTCGGCATCAAACCCCTTCACCATGGTGCCGCCTTTTCGGGAAATCTCCCGCATTACAAGGTCTTCCAGTTGTTGCAACGCATCATACCCGGATGACAGCAAGTCCTCTACGGCAAGCCTGTACAGATCATCGCTGGTCAAACTCAGTCGAAAATCCGGGGACAGGTCTGCATCAACCGCAAACGCCTTGAGAATGCTGGTCATGAAGGAATCGATGGTCTTCACATGAAAACGGGAAAAATCCCGGATCAACAGGCACAGCAACTGGTGCGCACGCGCCCGGTCCAGGAAACGGAAACGGGATTGTCGTTCCGGCTCCGGCATATCGCCAAACGCGATTCGTTTGAGAAAAAGAAGAATTCGCTCCTTCATTTCAGCGGCTGCCTTGTTGGTGAAGGTAATCGCCAGGAGGGAACCCACACCGCCACTTTCACCGGCAAAACCCGTGCAACCGGACATGGTACGATGCCCCGCATCCGTGCAAACCCGATCCAGCAGTGCCAGGTATCGGCGGGCCAGTTCATATGTTTTGCCGGAACCGGCGGAGGCACTTAATCGCAATACTTCCGGATTCATGAACCGGGCTCCCGATCATAGAGGAACGTAGCGGGACCCTGGTTCACCAGCGAAACAGCCATCATGGCACCGAATTCCCCGGTTTCCACATGGACACCACACGCGCGCACCATTTCTACAAACGCTTCAAACAGGGGTTCTGCCTGCGCCGGATCCATTGCCCGGTCGAATGAAGGGCGTCGTCCTTTTTCAATGGAACCGGCAATGGTAAACTGGGAAACCAGCAGGATATCGCCATTCACATCCACTACACTTCGGTTCATCCGGCCGCCATCATCCTCAAAGACACGGAGACCCGTGATTTTCCGTGCCAGCCGGTCCAGATCGTTCAGTTGATCGCCCTTCTCCAGCCCGGCAAACACCAGCAGACCGGTGCCGATTTGTCCGCAAATCCGGTCTCCCACCGCCACAGAAGCGGCAGAGACCCGTTGGATAACCGCTTTCATACCAAGGTCTCCGAAGCCAGTTGTTTCCAGTCCCGGGGGCCGCCCGGTCCGGGTATCAGCATTATTGACAAGTATATCAGGCAACCGACACCCACCGACACAAGGACATGCACCGGCGCAAATCGATCGCGGATAAGAAGCAGCACCGCCCCCATGACCAGGCTGCCGATGAAGAAACGTCCCAGAAAGCGCATCGGGACCCATGTATGCCACCAACAGCCCCCGAGCCGGTACTGACGGATCAGCAACAACATCGTGGTCACCAGCAGTCCGCTGACCCAGCCGACCGCGATCCCTGTAACGCCCATCGCCTCCCATGAAAAGAGACAGACCAGGCCATTCACCAGGAGTCCAATCAAAACCATCGTTGCAGCGGGCCCCAGCCGGTCTGTGGCAAACTGGCCCTTGCACAGGATCCGGTAGACACCGATAACCGGCAAACCAAGAGCAAATATGGACAATACAGCCGCGGTGAGCATCACGCTGGATTCATCGAACCTGCCCCTGGCAAACAACAGTCGAACCAGCTCCGCGCGCAGTATCCAGAGACCAACCGATGCCGGCAGACAGACCGCCAGGACCATGGTCATGGCCCGACCGGTCAACCGCTGAAACTGCTCTCTCTTATCTTCGCCCCACAGCCTGGCCAGTGAAGGCAGAATGACCATGCCTACCGGGATTGCCGCAATCCCCACTGCCAGTTCAATAAACCGGACCGCATAATCCATTGCGGCCACAGTCCCTGTGGAAAGCAAAGTCGCAAACGCCCGGTTTACCACCAGGAACAGCTCCGGTGCGCCCACCAGTATCCCGGCCAGAATGACTGGTATCGGTTGGATGTCCCCTTCCACCTTTTCCGCTCCGGCTACCAGCCGCAGGGGGAGCTTCCCCAATGAGAAGAGCAGGATGAGCACCTGGAACAGGCCGCCCAGCACAATCCCGACAGCAAACGCCACTGTCACGTGGGCCACGTCGTTTCTCACCAGGAAAATGCAAGTCAGCACCCCGACGTTGAACACCAGCGGCATCAATGACGGCGCACTGAACAAGCGTGCATGTTCATGCAGACCCCGGAGTACCATGGCCACATTCATGAAGAAGAAATAGCCGCACATGATTCGGGTCAGCAGGATGGCTTCCGCCCGCAGAACCGGATCATCCATACCCGGCTGAATAACGGAAACAATCAGCGGACTGCAGATCATCCCCAACACGGAAAGGCATGCACCCACCAGTGTCATCCGATATAAAACGGAACCGGCATAGACAGGCAGCCTGTCCGGCCTCTTCTGCCCGATCCTGTCCAGACGTGGAACAAATATGCCGCTGAACATCCCTTCACTCAGCAACCGCCGCGCCGTATTGGGAATCTGGAACGCCAGGTAAACGAGATCTGCCCGGATCGATGTGCCAAGAAATGCCGCCACCACCACTTCCCGCACCAGTCCCGTAACCTTGCTGATCGCGGAGAACACGGCCACCAGGGCGGATTTACCGGCAAGTGTGTTTGGACCCATGGAAACGATCATCCTCTATCATTTTGTATAGATTACTAAATCGGAAACGGATTGCGAAGGACAAAAAAAGCGGCAGACCGGAGCCTGCCGCAAATCTATTGGATCCGAACAGTCTTTCGACTAGTAAAAAATAGCAATAAATACACCTGCCGCGATGGCAGAGCCGATCACGCCGGCCACGTTGGGGGCCATGGCATGCATGAGCAGGTGATTGTCCTTGTCCAGGTGGCGGGCATAGTGATGAACCACCCGGGCGGAGTCCGGAACAGCCGATACACCAGCTGCACCGATCAGCGGATTGATCTTGTCCTTGAGGAACAGGTTCATGAATTTGGCAAACAACAGCCCGCCTGCCGTTGCAACCGCGAAGGACAGGAGACCCATGAAAAAAATCTTCAACGAATCCACCGTCAGGAAGTTACTTGCCTGGGTGCTGGCACCCACCGCGAAAGACAACAGGATGGTGCAGCTGTCCAGCAATGCCGAACCGGCTGTTTTGGCCAGACGGTCTGTAACACCGGATTCCTTCAACAGGTTGCCCAGCATGAGCATCCCCACCAATGTCAATGATCCGGGTGCAATCAACGCCGCAATCATGGTTGCCACAATCGGGAACAGGATCTTTTCCCGCTTGGATACCCGACGGGGCGGTTTCATACGTATCCGTGCCTCTTTGTCAGTGATCAGCAGTTTCATGATGGGCGGCTGGATCACCGGGACCAGGGCCATGTACGAATAAGCCGCAATAGCAATGGGTCCCAGGAGTTCCGGCGCCAGCTGGGAAGAGAGGAAAATGGATGTCGGTCCGTCCGCGCCGCCGATAATCCCAATGGATGCGGCCTGGGGGTTGTTGAACCCCATGGCAAGTGCACCCAGGTATGTGGCAAAAATGCCCACCTGCGCTGCAGCGCCCAGCAGAAATGACTTGGGACTGGATATCAACGTTGAAAAGTCCGTTAACGCACCAATTCCCAGGAAAATCAGGGGCGGAAAGATACCCGATGTCACGCCATAATAGATCAGCCGGAACACCGAACCTTCATCATATACACCAATTGGCAATCCGGGCGCGTACGGCATGTTGCCGACAATCACACCAAAACCAATGGGCAACAGCAGCAGCGGTTCATAGTTTTTGACAATGGCCAGGTAAAGCGCAACGCACCCGATTACGATCATCACCAGGTTCCCAACAGTCATGTTGGCAAAACCGGTGGTTTTTAATACGGAAAGAATGATTTCCATGCGTTGACTCCCCTACTCAAGGACGACGAGCACATCGCCTTCGCTGACGTTGTCCCCTTCCTTGACCCGGACTTCCTTGACAATCCCCTTGGCATTGGCCTGGATTTCGTTTTCCATCTTCATGGCTTCCATGATCATCACATCCTTGCCGGGTTCCACTGCATCACCGGGTTTCACCAGGACCTTCATAATCAGACCGGGCAATGGTGCCACAATGCTCTTGGCATGGACAACCGTGTCCGGTTTCCGGTAGACCGGTCCAGCCGGTTCCGCTGCCGTAACCTGACTTTCAGAGAACGCAATCGGTGCCGGCTGCGCGCCCGGTACCTGCTGGGGAATCTGGGGCTGCGGCTTGATGTCTGATGCGGTTTCCAGACCCAGGTCTTTCAAACCAACTTCATACGTCTTTCCATTGACCGTCAGAACGGCTTCATACGCACCGAACTTGTTGATCTTGACTGTATACTCTTTTCCGTTGATATCAAACTTGACTTCTTTCATGACTTCCTCAAATGCGATGTCGCTGACCGTATTTGTAGCCCATCTGCCAGGAGTTTGCCGCATCCTGGCCCCGGACAAAAGTAATATCACTCTGGAGCGCATCAAAATGCACGCGCCGGTACAACTCAATCAACGTCGCCAGAACCACAAGATCCTCTTCAGGAATCGGTTCCGACTCAGCACCCGTCGTATCGGCTGATGCTTTTTGCTGCCGGCCGACATCCCCGGCCGACTCGGCCGCCAATGCTTCGGCTGGTTTCTCGCGCTCCATCAGCAGGAAATTAAACAGGACAATACACAACGCAATCAGAATCAATCCGGCAAACACAACCAGGATGCCGGAGAGGGCGGTGGTTCCACCATTGAACTGCGCAATGTTGGCCATCAGATCCATAGGTGCCTCCACTTACAACGGGATGTTGCCGTGTTTCTTGGGTGGATTTTCGTCCCGTTTGTTACGGAGCATTTCAAGCGCCTTGATCAGCTTGTAACGGGTAATGCGCGGTTCAATGACTTCGTCAATAAAGCCTTTTCCTGCCGCCACATACGGATTCGCAAACCGTTCCCGGTATTCTTCAATCTTTTCATCCAGTTTTGCCTTGGGATCATCCGCTTCCTTGATTTCCTTGGAAAAGATGATTTCACTGGCACCGGACGGACCCATAACTGCGATTTCAGCAGACGGCCAGGCAAAGATCATGTCCCCGCGCAACTGCTTGGAATTCATCACGCAATAGGCGCCACCGTATGCTTTCCGGGTAATCACGGTCACCTTGGGCACGGATGCCTCCGCATATGCGTAGAGCAGCTTTGCGCCGTTTCGGATGATACCGCCGAATTCCTGGACAGTACCGGGCATGAAGCCGGGGACATCTTCGAAGGTAACGATGGGAATATTGAACGCGTCGCAGAACCGGACAAAACGCGCTGCCTTGATGGAGGCGTTGATGTCCAGGACACCGGCCATCTGCTTGGGCTGGTTGGCCACGATACCCACCGATTTTCCGTTCAGTCTGCCGAATCCCACCATGATGTTCCGCCCGAACCGCGACTGCACTTCCATGAAATGACCATTATCCAGCACCATGGTCAGAATCTGGCGCATATCATACGGCTTATTGGGATTGTCCGGAACCACATAGTTCAGTTCTTCTTCCAGCCGGTCAATGGGATCACCGGTGCTCAATACCGGCGGCTCTTCCATGTTGTTCTGGGGCAGATAGGTAATCAACTCCCGCATGGATGCGAACAGGCTCTGCTCATCTTCAAAGGTAAAATGGGTCACCCCGCTCTTGGTTGCATGGACCAGCGCACCGCCCAGCTCATCCGCCGTCACGTCTTCATGGGTAACCGTTTTGACGATTTTGGGACCGGTCAGGAACATGTAGGCCGTGTGCTTCACCATGGAAATGAAATCCGTCAGCGCCGGAGAATAAACGGCACCACCGGCCGCCGGCCCAACCACGGCGGACAGCTGCGGAATGACGCCGGAAGCCATGACGTTCCGGAGAAAAATATCCGTGTATCCGGCCAGCGAATCCACACCTTCCTGGATCCGCGCACCGCCGGAATCGTTGATACCCACAATGGGGGCACCCACCTTCATGGCCATGTCCTGGATCTTGACGATCTTTTCGGCTACGGTCTTGGACAGGGATCCGCCGAAAACCGTAAAATCGAAAGCGTATACGAAAACAACCCGTCCGAACACCGTTCCATAACCGGTGACAACACCGTCCCCGAACACCTGCTTCTGGTTGAGGCCGAACTCCTGACATTCATGACAGCGAAGGGCATCCACTTCTTCAAAGCTGTTGGGGTCCAGGAGCAGGTTAATCCGTTCCCGGGCCGTCAATTTGCCCTTTCCATGCTGTTTCTCAATAGCTTTCAGGCCACCGCCAACCAGTGCCTGTTCCTGTTTCTCTTTCAGTTCCAATATTTTCCGTTGTCTGCTCATGCCTCTCCCCCGTGCTGGCACAGCTCGGTCAGGATCTTCCCGGAGGATGCCGGATGGATAAACGCAATGCGTGTGCCATGGGCACCATCCCGGGGTGTTTCGTCAATCAGGCGGACACCGTCATCCTTCAGGGATGCCAGCTTGCCTTCAAGGTTGTCCGTTTCATACGCAATGTGATGAATGCCCGTTCCCTTCTTTTCGAGGAACTTGGCAATCGGGCTTTCCGGTGACGTGGGTTCCAGCAGTTCAATTTTCACTTCACCACACTTGAACATGGCGACCTTGACCTTCTGCTCTTCTACCACTTCCTCACCCAGGAACGTGAGTCCCAGGACATCGCGATAAAACGGTATCTGATCCGTCAATGACGGAACCGCAATACCAATATGGTTAATGTGCCGGATCATGCTATTTCCTCCCCAACCGGGTGTCGATCCGTTGCGGGGCTATCAAACCCCGAAAGCCAGACCCTGCAACCGATTCCGCCCATCATACCGGAGAGCCTTGTCTCCTGCAAGGCTGTCCGCGATGTCGCTGTTCGCTGTACAGGGCCGTTAACAAGTTAAGCTTGCCCGCTCCAAACGCCACACATTCTAAACCCTTGTGTGTTGCTTCACAACATAGAAGTTGAGAAAATTTCCCCAATTTTCGGATAAAGCAAACGGACCCGGTCCATATGGTCTGTCAAACCGTGCTGAAATTAACACATGCCAATCAGAATCCAATGAAAATACAGAACTTGTCCCGGATGCTTCCCCGTGTTAAGCTTTCAGTGTCAACGTGTTGTGACAGAGGAGTTTTCATGTCCAAACGCCGGCTGCTCGAACGACCCCATACCTGGGCTTTTACCACCTACTTCGCGGAAGGCTTTCCTTTCACCATGATCCGTACCGTATCATCGGTATTCTTCCGGGACATGAAGGTGTCGCTGGAAGGCGTGGGACTCACTTCACTCTATGGTCTCCCCTGGATATTGAAATTTCTCTGGTCCCCTGCCCTGGACACCACCGCCACAAAGCGTCGCTGGCTCCTGCTGACCCAGTCCGTGCTGCTGACCGTGCTGATCGCGGCAGCAGCCGTGATTCCGCTGAAATCGGCGGTTCCACTGGTCGCTACCCTGTTCTTCTTCGGTGCCATTGTCGCCGCAACCCATGACATTGCCATTGACGGTTATTACATGGAGGCCCTGGATGAGGACGGCCAGGCCCGTTATGTTGGCTACCGGGTCATGGCCTACCGGATTGCCATGATGACCGGCACCGGTGTCATTGTCACGGTCGGTGCCCGGTGGGGCTGGACGGCCGCGTTCTGGGCGGCTGCCGCTGTTTTTGGCCTGGTGTTTGTCTATCACCTGTTCTTTCTCCCGGAGCCGGAAGAACCGGGACGTCCATTCGGTGTTCTGTTGCGCCGACTGGCCCGTATCCGGACCCTGTTGCTGATCACCGGCCTCGGGGCCATTGTTCTGGGATTTCGCATATTCCACCAATCATCCTTGTATCGGCGCCTGGCGGCAGATGTACCATTCTTGAGCTGGATGACCTTTCCCCAGTGGATCGGCATCCTGTTGTTGCTTGCGCTGCTCCTGCTGATCCTGATGCGTGGCCAACTCCGGGCCATGCTTCTGAAAAACCCGGACAGCCAGTATTCCCGTGCTTTCCTCACGTTCATTGACCGGGACAAGGTGGGTCCCATGCTTGGCTTTATCATCACCCTGCGGGCCGGAGAGTGGATGCTGACCACCATGGTTGCTCCCTTCATGGTAGACCTGGGTATCAAGGTCCATTATGGCTGGATCGCGGCAGCCGTAGGCCTGCCCTGCTCCATCGCCGGTGCCATGCTTGGCGGCTGGCTGATTTCCCGCTACAGCCTGCGGAAAACGATCTGGCCGTTGATTGGCATCCAGAACGCCACCAATCTTGTCTACATGTTCCTGGCATTTCATCTGCAGCCGTTCATCGCGTTGAATACCGGCATCAACAGTCCTGCCGCCATCGGTACCATCAACCTGACCCTGGTGGCCGGTGTACACGGATTCGAACAGTTTTCAGCGGGTCTGGGCACGGCTGTCCTGATGACCTACCTGATGCGCATCTGCACAAAGGAATTCAAGGCATCTCACTATGCCATCGGGTCGGGACTGATGAATGTGAGCGGGTTGTTTGCCGGTGTATCCAGCGGATTTCTTGCTTCCTGGCTGGGCTATGGCTGGATGTTCGGCTGCGCGTTCCTGGTGGCGGTCCCGGCCATGCTCCTGATCCCGTTTATCCCGATGGTGGCGGATACCCGCACGGCCGACCGGGAATAACACCGTCTTGCTTAACTGCCGTTGTAGAACCGGATCAATGAATTGACTACGGAGCGGGCGAACTTCTCCCGGAATTTCGGATCACGGATATTGGCCGCATCTCCCTTGTTTTTCAGATTTCCCACTTCAATCAGGCACCGGACCATGGCCTTGTTGTACCGGACAACGGCCGGGACAAAGGGTCTGGACCGACGGGACCGGTAAATGTGGGTACGGATCGGTTTCTGATCGTGTACCGGCAGATTGTCCCGTTTCAACTGGTCCACCAGGATCTTTGCAAAATTCCGGGAAACACCCTCCGCACGGCGGACTTCCTTCCTGGAGAAGGTATACTTGGGTTTCTGTCTGTATTCCGCATACTTCCGATACCGGCTGTTGGTCAGATGAATGCTGGAGCGAAATACGTCCCGGGCCGCGGAAGGTATGTACGCCATGGCCCCGTTGACTTTGTAGTACAGCGCGTCCGCGTGCAGGCTCAAAAATACGATCTTGGACCGGGGGACACCGGATTTTTGTAACTTTTCATAATGCGCGTTGGCCAGGTACCATCGCAGATGCACGCCGGTGGTGGTAACGGAACGGGCGTTCAGGGAATAGTTGGGGGTGGTCAACAGGTATTCGTCACTGTCCCGTTTCAGCGATTTCCGGTCAAAAACTTCATACTTGCTGCTCTTGTCCATGATGGTGGGAATGACTTTTCCCCGGGTTTCCTTTTCCATGATGCGCTTGATCCGGCACATGATGTCATACACATAGTCGTCTTCCCATGCCTTGTTATGGTTGGCCCCGGTGTCACGGCCCCCATGTCCCGCGTCCAGGATCACCACCACGCCATCCAGTTCCCTGGACTTGACAATCCCTTCCGCCAGCGCGGCGGCTTCCGCTTCCTTCAACTCGGCTGCATACTCCTGGTATGCCTGGGATGAACGGGGCAGGTATTCCGGCAGCAGCAATTCCAGTGGAATCTTCACCGGATACCCCACGGGCATGTCGGTCACGTCCCGGATCCGGTTACGCTTGACGATCACATCCACCAGTTCGTGGACCGCTTCCGCTTCCAGGCGTCCGGTGAACCGGACAACCACAGAGGAATACAGGGCTTCCCCGCGCTGCAACCGGTAAACCGCATAATCACCGTCCTTGTCCGAACCATAGGTCAATACCGTGGTTCCATGAACGGTCAGTTCCTGGGTGAGATCAACGGGCTTGAGCGGTTTCACCGGGTCCGGTGCCGGATCAGGTTCACTGACGCTGCTTCCCGATTCCGGTTCCCCCTCTACCGGGCGTTCAACTGTTGCTTCGGGTTCGAAATCGGGCAGAAACTCGGGCAACAGCAATTCCCGGGGGATTTTCAACCAGTAGCCGGTTTTCAGGTTATTGGATCTTCTGCCGTTGGCAGCCTTGATTTTCTTGTAATTGGCACCATTACCGGTAAACCACTCCGCCAGACGCCAGTAGGATTCCACCCCGGTCCGTTCCACCATGTGGCGATAGGCTCCGGAACGGAAACCATCTTTCGGGAACACTTTCTGCAGAATCTTCTTCCGATATTCCGGTTTCAGCCGGCTGAGGAGCATGGTGACACGGTTGGATTTCTTCCCCCGGTACCGGTTCTGGTACGGATTCAAAACCACCTGCACCACATCCAGATCCGGCACTGTACCCTTCCGGGCCACCAGTTGTGCCCGGATTCCGTTGGTTTTCCCCATGATGGCATAGAGATTGGACCCGGAAAGCCTGTCAACCTGCAGACTGCTCCCATGGGCCCATATGCCCGGGACCAGCAGGAGCAGGAAGATCAATTGGCGGATGCGTGCATCCATTGATGGATTTCCTTTACCCGCGCGGGCCAGATGTTGGTGTCCAGTCGTTCAGCGGCGAATGTCTTGAATAATAGCTCCATCATGCGATAAATCTGGGACAAGTGGAACATCCGTTGCTCCAGTTTGAGAACGGGTTCTTTCATGGGAACCGTGGGGATCTTTGCGGACCGCACTTCCAGGTGGTCCGCGTCCAGCACGAAGAAATATTCATCATCACCCACCACCAGCCGTACCCGCATCCGTGTGGGTAGTTTCCCTGTTAGCAATGCTGTCCGGGCCTCGTCCGAGATGGACGGCGCTCCCTTTTTCAGGTCGGTCTGACGGACGTCGCCGTCCCCTTCCAGCTTCAGCTGATCTTCCACCCGGAAATTCACATATTCACCGGCCAGCTCAAAGGATCCGCTTTCCTGCTCGGAACAGAAGAGCAGCCACATGAAAAACTCCCGGCCCACGTGATCGGGCAGCACCACATCAGATATCATGGAAGCAACTCTCCACCGTTTCGGACAGTCGGGTCAACGATTCATTGTTCTGCAGCGCCACGTAGGCAAATGCAGTGGGGTCCATGTGAACCGGCAACACGCCGAAGGTTTTCTCAAACAGGTTGATGAACAGCTTGCTGCTGCGATGGGACGCGGTGTTGACATAAAGGGTATTCCGATCCAGGTCCACCACCCCCTCAACAATTCTCGGGGACGGGAGTGTTTTTGCCAGCAATTCGTGGGTCAGGTCTTCCTTGAGTTGTTTCAGTTCCTGGCGTCCCTTTGGACTGGCCTCGCTCTTGTGGAGCAACTCGTTGATCTTGGCATCCACCAGCACCCGGGACACGCTCTTCCGATCCACCCGCATGGCCAGGAACAGGTTCCGGTCCATGAATACATCTTCATGTTTGAACGTGCGGTCAAATACCCGCAGCGGCGGTACCCAGCCAATTGCCTCTTCCACCGGCGCATCCTCAATGGACATGAACACATATTCACCCAGCTGGGTCAACGTGCGATCCGGGTCCGAAGCCACAGGTGTCATATCTTCAATGAAATATCGTTTTATGCCCAGTGAACCACTCAAGAATCCCATGGCGATATTCTATCAGATGATACCGAGAATTCCGGCAGCTTCCGGTGTATATTTGCCCGATTCATCCATCAGGATCAGCGGGTCCCGGACTTCCCGGAATGGCTGACGTCCCCAGGCAACCAGGCGGAGCGTTTCCGGATCACCGGAGCGGTGGTGAACGGCCTGGCTGGCAACCAATCCAAAGCCCTTTTCAGTGGCAGCCCGATCCCACAACGCCACCTGTATCGCGGGCAACACCAGGCATACCAGGCCCCTTTCATTCTGTATCCGTCGTGCGGTCGTGAACAGGGATTGGGGGGAGAGAAAGTACCAGTGTCGCGACAGTGCCCGTTGACGCAGATGGGAGACCCGTCCGTCCCTGAAGTCTCTGAAGGGCGGATTGGACAGGATCATGTCCGGACAACCCCGGGTGCAGATATAGCGGGCATCTTCCGTTCGGACCCGTACCCGGCAATGGTCCATGGGATTGGCCATCACGTTCTCTCGGGCCAGTTCCGCCAATTCCGGCTGGATTTCCACCAGTTCCAGCTCCGCCATGCCCGAAGATTGCGCCGCGGCCACCAGCCCCGCAACCCCCACACCCGCGCCCAGGTCAATTGCATGGACCGGATCAAAGGTGGATACGAAAAAAGCCAGCAGGAGGGGGTCCAGTGAATACCGGGCCCCTCTTGCCGGCTGTATCAGCGTGAGATGAAATGCCTGCAGAAACTCGCTGGTGAAATCCGTCAATGTTTTCCTGACAAACGCAGTCGGGCCATGGCCCGCATCAGTGCAGCCCGGGCCCGGTCCGGGTCGGTCTTGTCGTCCGGGTGCAGGAGACGTTTCTCGGCACGCTCCTTGGCCTGCTTTGCCCGTTCCGGATCAATCTCATCCGGCAATTCCGCTGCACGAACCATCACCGTCACCTGGTCGGGAAGCACTTCCACGTATCCCCCGGTGACGACAACCTGGCGTTCCACACCGGATGCCAGGGTGAAGCGGAGAATGCCGATGCCCAGTTTTGCCACGTAGGGTGTATGGTATGGCAATGCCTGCATTTCACCGTTCTCGGCTGGAATCGTCACCGAGGCGACAATCTCTTCAACCACCAGTCGTTGCGGTGTTACCAGGCTGAATGCGATCCGATCACTCATGGATCATTCCTTTGCCATCTTTTCGGCTTTTTCAACCGCTTCCTCAATGCTACCCACAAGGTAGAATGCCTGTTCGGGCAGGTGATCATACTTGCCGGCCACCAGGTCCTTGAAGCTACGGATGGTATCTTCCAGGCGGACATATTTGCCCGGAATGCCGGTGAACTGTTCCGCCACGTGGAACGGCTGAGACAGGAAACGCTGAATCTTCCGTGCCCGGTTGACTGTGATCCGGTCTTCCTCCGACAGTTCATCGATGCCCAGGATGGCAATAATATCCTGCAGGTCTTTGTACCGCTGGAGAATCCCCTGAACCGAACGGGCTACGTTGTAATGCTCGGTGCCCAGGATACCCGGATCCAGGATTCGGGACGTGGACGCCAGCGGATCAACCGCCGGATAAATACCCAGCTCCGAAATCTGACGGGACAGGTTGGTGGTTGCATCCAGGTGGGCAAACGTCGTTGCCGGAGCGGGATCGGTATAGTCATCAGCCGGCACATAAATTGCCTGTACCGAGGTAATGGATCCGTTCTGGGTCGAGGTAATCCGTTCCTGGAGTTCACCCATCTCGGTGGCCAGTGTCGGCTGGTAGCCAACTGCGGACGGCATACGGCCCAGCAGTGCCGATACTTCAGAACCGGCCTGGGTAAAACGGAAAATATTGTCAATAAACAGCAGAACATCCTGGTTCTGGACATCGCGGAAATATTCCGCAACGGTCAGCGCGGACAGACCCACGCGGAGTCGGGCCCCCGGGGGCTCGGTCATCTGGCCATAGACCAGGGATGTTTTTTCCAGAACACCGGATTCCTTCATTTCGAAGTACAAGTCGTTCCCTTCACGGGTACGTTCACCCACACCACCGAACACGGAATATCCGCCGTGTTCCAAGGCGACGTTGTGAATGAGTTCCATGATGAGAACGGTCTTGCCCACGCCGGCACCGCCGAACAGGCCGGTCTTGCCGCCCTTGGAATATGGTTCCAGCAGGTCAATCACCTTGATGCCGGTTTCCAGCATTTCCGTATCTGTATTCTGCTCGTCAAACCGGGGAGCTTTCCGGTGAATCGGCCACCGGTCCTCGGTTTTCACTTCCCCCTCTTCATCAACCGGCAACCCTACCACGTTGAGAATCCGGCCCAGCGTGCCATCACCCACCGGCATACTGATGGGTTCCCCGGTATCCACTGCCTGGACACCACGGATCAGCCCGTCCGTGGGCTGCATGGCAACCGTGCGGACGCGATTCTCACCCAGGTGCTGTTCCACCTCGGTAATAACATCCAGATCAACTCCGGTTTCTTCGTCTTTATGCTGAATTCGGATTGCGTTATAAATCGCGGGGAGTTCCCCTTCGAATTCAATGTCAATTACCGGTCCAATAACCTGTATGACCTTTCCAGTATTCATCGTTTTTCCTCCACCACGCTTTTTAATCGTTGAGCTGGCCACCGGAGACCACTTCGATGATTTCGTTGGTAATGCCGGCCTGCCGGATCTTGTTCATTTCCAGTGTCAGCTGGTCAATCATGTCCGATGCGTTGTTGGTTGCGGATTCCATTGCCGTCATCCGGGCCGCAAATTCCGCGGCATTGGATTCCAGCAGAATCCGGTACAACTGGTTTTCCACGTACAGGGGGAGCATGTCCGCCAGTACGGTTTCCGCATCCGGTTCAAACTTATGGGGAACTTCAGGTTCATCACCGCCGAATTCTTCCGGAACCAGGGGAAGCAGCCGCTCCACTACCAGGTTCTGTTGAATCACGGATTTGAACTCGTTGTAGACCACGTAGATTGCATCCACCCGCTCACTGGTATAATCGTCCACCAATTCCGCCGCCAGCTCCGTACTGATGGATGGATCAAACTTCTGAAACACGTCGGTGCGTGCCCGGTCAATGGTGTCCAGCTTGTTCCGGAAAAAATCATGGGCTTTGCGACCGACGAAATCATACCGGATCTCCTTCTGCTGCATCTCGTCAGCCAGCTGTACCACACGCCGGTTGATCACAGCGTTGAAGGAACCGCACAAGCCCCGGTCCGCACTGACAACCACCACTTTCACGGTCTGCTCTTCACGGGCAACCATCAGCGGATGCCGGACCACGTCCTTGGCACCGATGCTCCGGATCACATCCCGCAGCTTGTATGCATAGGGTCGTGCCTGGAATATCTGGTCCTGGGCCTTCTTCATACGTGCCGCGGACACCAGTTTCATGGCACGGGTGATCTGACGGGTATTCTTGACGCTCTTCAGGCGTCGCCGAAGATTATGAATCGCTGCCATGGTCCAGTCCGCTCAAAAAGTCCTTCTTGAATTCGGTAATGGCCTGTTCAATGGATGTTGTCAATTCTTCCGTCAACTGTTTTTCCGTGCGGATTCCTTCCAGAATTCCCGGATCACGGGTTTCAATGTAGGTCATCAGTCCGGACTCAAATGAGTTGATCTGATCCAGTTCCAGGTCATCCAGGAAGCCCTTGGTGCCGGCATAGATCACCACGATCTGCTTTTCAACAGACAACGGCTGATACTGGGACTGCTTCAGGATCTCGGTGAGCCGTGCACCCCGGGTCAGCTGTTTCTGGGTGGCCGCGTCCAGGTCACTGCCGAACTGGGCAAATGCCGCCAGTTCCCGATACTGCGCCAGGTCCAATCGCAACGTACCGGAGATCTTTTTCATGGCTTTGATCTGCGCGGATCCCCCCACACGGGACACCGACAGCCCCACGTTCACCGCCGGACGGACACCGGAGTGGAACAGGTCCGTTTCCAGGTAGATCTGTCCATCGGTAATGGAAATCACGTTGGTGGGAATATAGGCCGAAACGTCACCTGCCTGGGTCTCAATGATGGGCAACGCGGTCAATGAACCGGAACCCTTTTCTTCGTTAAGCTTGGCGGCCCGTTCCAGCAATCTGGAGTGGAGATAGAAAACATCCCCGGGGTATGCTTCGCGTCCCGGCGGACGGCGGAGCAGCAGGGAGATTTCACGGTATGCAGCCGCATGCTTGGTCAGGTCATCGTAGACCAGCAATACATGCTTGCCGTTATCCATGAAATATTCACCCATAGCGCATCCGGAATATGGGGCCAGGTACAAGAGCGGTGCCGCATCTGAAGCCGTCGCGGCAACCACAACGGTATAGTCCATGGCACCTTCTTCTTCCAGTCGTTTCACCACCTGGGCAACCGTGGATTTTTTCTGGCCCACGGCAACGTAAATGCAGATAACGTCCTGCCCCTTCTGGTTAATGATGGTATCAATGGCCACTGCCGTTTTACCGGTCTGACGGTCACCAATAATCAGCTCACGCTGACCGCGGCCGATGGGAATCATGGAGTCAATGGCTTTCAGACCGGTCTGCAGCGGTTCGTGTACCGAGCGTCTGTCAATAATGCCCGGTGCAATCCGTTCAACCGGGAAAAAGCCATTATTTTCAATGGGACCCTTGTTGTCCAGCGGTTCGCCCAGGGCATTAACGACCCGGCCGATCAGTGCTTCACCAACCGGTACGGAGACAATCCGCTTGGTCCGACGAACCTCGTCCCCTTCCTTCACTTCCGTGGAATCACCAAACAGAACGATCCCGACGCTGTCTTCTTCCAGGTTGAATACCATGGCATACATGCCGTTTTCAAACTGCAACAATTCACCGGCCATGGCACGTTCCAGGCCATACACTTTTGCAATACCGTCACCCACCGAAATAACGGTACCCACTTCGGAAAAGTCAATTTCGGTCCCGACGCCTTCCAGCTGTTTGACCAGAATCTTTCCGATTTCTTCCGCTTTCAAGGTCATATCTTATTCTCCTGAGAGTTTTTCTCGTATGCGTGAAAGGTTGGTCTTCAAAGACCCGTCGATCAGTGTGCTGCCGATCCGGGCTACGGCACCACCCAGAATGTTCGGATCTTCCGTAACGTTCAGGACCACCTTACGGCCGGTCTTCTTCTCAAACGCACGGCTGAATCGATTCTTCATATCGTCTGAAAGCGGTGCCGCCACCTGCAGGTCCACCTGCACCATCCCCAGACGGCGATACAGTTCTTTTCTGACATGTTCCGGCAGATACCGGAGACTGCTGAAGCGGCCGTTGCGAATCATGGTAATCACCAGGTTCGCCACAGTCTGGTCCAAGTCGATTTCCTTCAATGCAGCGGAAATGGTTTCAACTTTTTCCTTACCCAGGACAGCCGGGTTCTGGAAATAGTGAACAGACCTGGCATTACCGGTTATTTCATTGACCAATGATTGCAACTGGTCCAGCAACTGGAGAGCATCTTTCTTTCCGGAAATCACATCCACAAAACTGCGCGAATAGCGACTGACAACTGCATGATCCATAACTCAGCGCTCCAGTTCCTCTATGAAACGGTCCATGGATTTCTCCACGTCCTTACCAGTCATGTGTTCCCGGATAAGGTTTTCCGCTTTTTCCAATGCAAGGTCTGTCATGTAGGCCTGGAGTTCCAGCCGCGCAACCCGGAATCGGTTCTCAATTTCCCGCTGGGCATTGTGGCGGATCTTGTCCGCTTCTTCACGCGCCTTTGCAATGATGGTTTCTTTTTCCCGATTGGCCGCCTGGTCCGTTTTCTCCAACAGCTCCCTGACCTCCGTTTCGAGGCCGGCCATGCGGGCATCAATTTCCTGCAACCGCTTGTCGGCAAGCTGTTCTTTTTCTGCCGCTTCTTTCAGTTTGCGTTCCAGCTCTTCCCGACCGGACTGTATCATCCCTGCAATCGGTTTGCGAAGGAGCCAGAACAGCAATCCGAAAAACGCGACCGCGTTGACGACCTTTGCTGTCAATTCAAACCAGTAGCCATCCGGAAGGCCCTCAGACGCCATCAGCGGTGCAGTTACCAGCAGACACAACAGGACAACAAGTCTTCTCATGAGAGTTTCCTCCCCAGAAGTTGCTGTGCAACCTGTGATGCCAGCCCATCCACATAGGCGGAAACAGCCTGTCGCTCCTGCTGCATGGTCTGTTCCACCTGTTCCACGGTCCGCACTTTCTGCTCCTGGGAGTCCTTCCTCGCCTGGCTGACAATGCCTTCGCGCTCGGCACGGGCTTCTGCCACCAGCTTCTCCCGGAGCTCACCGGCGTTTACTCGGGCCTTCTTGAGTTCTACTTCAATATGAGAGAGTTTCTCCGAAAACTGTGTTTCTGCGTCATTCATCTTCTGCTCGGCACCTTCGATTTTGCGCTCACGCGCTTCCAGGATACCGGCATACGATTTAACGTAAAACCGTTTCAACAGGAGAAACAGGAGACCGAATAGAAACAGGATGTAAAGGAAAGATCCGTTTATCCGCATCGGCTCCGGCAACATGCTCAAGAATGCATCCATAGCAATCCCCACTTCAAAAATTGTCGCCTAACGGTAACACAGATGTTCTGTCAGATGCAATAAACGAATCAGATACTGATGCGGACGGTGACCCACACCTTAACCGCTACACCTTCCTTCAATGCCGGGGTATATTTCCACTTGCGAACACTTTCCACAACGGCACGTTCCGCCAGCTTGGAACCACGTGTAACTGACTGCAGGCCTTTGATTACCTTCACGTCCGTTGTATTGCCGTTCTCATCGATCAATGCCGTCAGGGTGAAGGTGCCCTTCGCCCGCCAGGCAGAATTGATCTTCGGCTTTTCCTGGTAGATCAGCTTGGGTTCAACATCCACTTCGCTGAGACCCACCAGCTGTCCACGCATGGACTTCTTTTCCTGTTCTTTCTGCTTTTCTTCTTCCAGTTTTTTCTGCTGTTCCAGATCAGCCAGGCGCTGTTTTTCTTCTTCGTCTTTCTTCTTCTGCTCTTCAGCTTCCCGCTGTTTTCTTTCCTCTTCCGCTTTCTGTGCAGCCAGCAGTTCTTCCTGCTTCTTCCGTTCCGTTTCGATCTTCTGACGCTGTTCTTCAGCCTTGCGGATCTCTTCCATCTGGCGTTCCTGTTCCGCCTTGGCCCGGCGCATCAATTCTTCCTTGGTGCGCTTGTCGGCTTCCTTCTCGACTTCCGCCATCATCTGGGCCATCTGATCCTGCATCTGCTTCTTCATGTCCTCAATTTCCTGCTGCTTCTGCTGCTCCAGCTCTTTCTGCTTCTGCAATTGCTGCATTTGCTCCTGCCGGGCCAGCTCCGCTGCACGGTCAGCTTTCTGTTTCTGCACGAAGAAGTAACCACCGATTGACGCGACCACGATCACCGCAGCAATCAGACCGAAAATGAGGCCTTTGGGCATCTTCTTGATTTCGACACCCTCTCCCATCTGGACAAAGTAACCCGCATAGTTCGCGGTCTTTTCCAGATCCAGGTGCTTGGCAGACTGTTCACTCTCTTCCCGGTACAGGGAATGCATGAAGAACGCCAGGTTGAATGTTGTCGGCGAATAATCACCCGAGAAGATCAGGTTTTCCAGCACTTCGTTGAACTCACCGACCGTTTTGTAACCGCCGTTGATATCCAGTGCCTTTTGCAGGATCTCCCGGATATCTTCCGGAATCGGTTCGTCGCCGAACGAGGAAGATCCCAGCACGGCGTGTTCCAGCTTCTGTGCCACATCCGGAACCTCTCCGCCTTCCATGAACGATTTTCCGGTCAACAGCTTGAAGATAATGGCACCGATGGAGAACACGTCATAGATTTCACCACCCTTGACACCATTGAAAATGTCCGGGTGAACATAGTCCGCATAGTGACTGATCAGTTCGGGATTGGCCTTGACCAGTCCTGCCGTATGGGGAGCAGACAGGGAATCGTACAGTTTCACATCACCTTCAAACGAAATGTGAACGCTGGAAGGCACCAGGAAACCATTGGTAATACCCTTGGAGTAGCTGTATGCCAGTGCCGCTGTGGTCTTGCTGGCAATCAGCAGAACGTGGTCCATTGAGAACGGAAATCCTTCATCCGTACTCCGCCGGATCACATCATCCAGGAATCGACCATCGTCAAACTGATAAACGGTCACATAGTCTTCTTCCAGCTCCTGAATGTCCAGCGGGGTAGCGACTGAAGATCCGGAAAGCTTGGAGGCATTTTTGAATTGACCGCCCAGTGCTTTGAAAAAATCGTGGAAACCGTTCAATTCCGGTTTCAACCGGTTGATCACCACAAACTTCTCAAATTTTCCGTCCGGGGCCACAATCCCCCGATACACCGATGCCAGTGGTGTTTCCTTGATTTTTTCGGAGACAACATAATTACCCAGTACCTGATAATCCGCCATTCCAGACTCCTTCCACGGAATTTTTAGAGTTCTTCATATATTAGCAGGATCGCATTTCAGGTGTCAACTGCTAGACGAATTGTCTTTTTCCACCGGTTCACGCGGCATGATTTTGCCTGACTTTTTTGAAATTTTGTTAAATTTCTAAACGAAGGCTCTGGTCGGTTGGTTGATTTTCCGTTTTGCGGGGTACAAATTACCGCATTTTCGCACTTTTTACACGGCAAGAGAGCGGGAACAGGTTCCGAATCGCCCTTGAGCCGGTCTGAAATCTAACATTTTTTGCCGTTGAATCTTCACGTCACCCGAAGGACACTGCCACATGATGAAACGGCTCAGTCACGGGTACAATTGTACACTTTACTGATCCAGCCCTTCCCTTCCGACACCGTCTCCACCTCCCAGGAAAACCAGTAATAATCCAGCAATTTCTCCACCTGGGGTGGCGAGTGATACCAGGACCGAATCTTGAACCGCTCCCGTCCCACCTTCAGTTCCGGCTCCTTCCGTTGCGGAATCAGGTTGAACACAAACCGGCCCTCCGGTTTCAGCACGCGGTACACCTCGGCCAGCACGGGATCGGGGTCGGGCACATGGACAAAAAAGAACGCCGCCACCACCAGGTCAAACTGATTGTCCCGGAATGGAAACGGACGGGTCATGTCCGCACAGATACCTTCCACCCGGGGTACCCGCTCCGCAGCCCGGGCCAGGATGTCTTCCGCCACATCCACACCGATAACCCGGTTACTGATCCGATAGATATCGTTTGAAACGCGGCCGTCACCCACGCCGATTTCCAACGCACAATCCTGTTGCATGGTCGGCAGTTGTGACCGGAAAATTTCCCGGTCAAACGCGTCCAGTTTCCGATGATCCGACGCATAAGCATCGGCATACCAGTTGTAACCGTCCCTTGGGTCCAGAACTTTTACCATATGCACAGATTAACCTTCACGTCCCTGTTCGTCAACCTTCCGTACCCGGGAAGAAACGTCTGTTTTGTAGCCAATTGCACCACCCGACATCCTGTATCCGAACAGAAAACGGTAAAGTTCTCCTTTCATGGAAGCAATCTACCGTTATAATGCGGATGTACAGAAATCATGAACACACAGGAGGACCCATGACTGATCGTACCCATTGGCCCCTTATCATCATCGGCAGTGGTGCTGCCGGCTACACCGCAGCCATCTACGCACGTCGCGCCATGATCGACACCCTGTTGATTGAAGGTTTGCAACCCGGCGGACAGTTGACCATCACCACCGATGTGGAAAACTTCCCCGGATATGACAGCATTATGGGTCCGGAACTCATGATGAAAATGCGGGAGCATGCATTGAAGTTTGAACCGGAAATTCTTTCGGACATGGTCACCGGCGTCAAACTGGGGGAACATCCCTTTCATGTCGAAACCGCAAACGGCAAGGCCTTTACCGCCAATGCACTGATTGTGGCCAGTGGCGCGTCTGCCCGCTTTCTGGGGATCCCTGGAGAGCAGGAATTCATGGGACGCGGTGTCAGCGGCTGTGCCACATGTGACGGATTCTTCTTCCGTGACAAGGTTGTCATGGTCGTCGGTGGCGGTGACACCGCCATGGAAGATGCCACCTACCTGACCAACCATGCCAGCAAAGTCTATATCGCACACCGCCGTGACGAACTCAGGGCCAGCAAAATCATGCAGCAACGGGCAATGGACAATCCAAAAATCGAATTCCTGTGGAACACCGTGGCGACCGAAGTTGTGGGAACAGAAAAGGTCGAAACCATCAAACTGGAAGACACCCGGACGGGAGAGGCCTCCGAAATGCAGGTGGACGGTTTCTTTGTCGCCATTGGTCATACCCCCAATACCGATTTCCTGGACGGCCAGCTGGATGTGGACGAAAACGGCTACGTAAACACAAAACCGGGCACTTCTTACACGTCAATCGACGGTGTTTTTGCCGCCGGCGATGTACAGGACCATGTCTATCGCCAGGCGATTACGGCCGCCGGTTCGGGATGTATGGCAGCCATTGATGCAGAGCGCTGGCTGGAGGAAAAGGGACTGAAGTAGTCCACCGAACGGGTATTGTCACCCGGAGAGACGGACAGGAGTTTTCATGTTGATTGCTGCGAAACTGTTGCTGGTACTGTTCCTGCTGGTCGCCATTGTTCTGTCTATGGTTGGACTGATGGGTGGACCGCTGGCGTTTCTTGCTGCACTGATTTTTGCCTGGTGGAATGGCTTTGAGCTGATCACCGCCAATGTTCTCCTGGTACTGCTGGCCCTGGCCGTGATGGCCGAACTGATCGAGTTCCTGGGCGGTACACTGGGCGCAAAAACCTTCAATGCGTCCCGGCAGGCCGTTGTCGGCTCATTGATCGGCCTGATCGCGGGCCTGCTCCTGGGGCTGGCCACTCTTCAACTTTACCTGATTCCCCTGGGTCTGATCGGCGGTGTCGTCGCCGGCGAACTCATCGCGGGGAGAACCGAATTCGGTCAAATCATGAAGTCGATTGTCGGTGTGCTCATCGGCAAAGTGGGCGGCATCCTGATCAAGTCAATCCTGACGTTCACCATGGTGGTGATTATCCTGATCCGGATTTTCTAGCAGCACGGAAGCAGTCCGTTGGATCAGCGGGTGCAGGCTCCCGGTGCGGGCGATTTCAGACAGATCCGTTCTGGTTAAACCCCGCAACGCACTCAAAGCCGTACTTAAATTCCCTTTCGCGCAATAAATCAGAGATTTTCGGATTCCCTGATCCGTGAACCATCGGGGTGTCCGTTCAATTGCCACCGCAAATGAAGGGGACATGGCCGCCCCATGCACCAGTTTCATCAGGGTGTCACGGGTCATCCGGGGATTCTGCAGCAGTGCTGTGAAAATCCGTTCGTCCCCGCGCTTCAGCACCCAGTCAAACAACCGCGGCGGGCAGATTGCCGCCAGGCTCTGCCACTCTCCCAGCGATATCCGTTCCGTTCGTTTTCTGAGAATGGGGAGTGCTGCGGATCGGGTCCGATCCGGCACATCCGGAGAACCGATCAGTTTGATCAGATCCCGCCAGAACAACTCGGGCAAAACAGCTTCACGCAGCGCGGACGGTGAACGGGGATGCAGTGCCAGCCCAACTGAAATCCCATGGGCGCGGAACTGTTCACGATTCAGCTGGTGCAGTTCCTCCAGTCTCTCCGGTGTTGTCTTCCGATTCAACAACTCCCGACGCAGTTGACTCAGTTTCAGCATTCACCTCCCATCCGATGCTCTGAAAGAACACCGCCACGGTCACCAGTTGGATCAGGTCCAGCGGCATCACAACCACCGGCCTGGCATGATAACCGGCCTCCAGGAACAGGGCCAGGGCAATGTACGGCAGAATGGCGATCAGGTAGGCCGTCATGACGACAGAAAGCCTGTCTCCGATTCCCCTGACCCGCGATACGGCGTATACCACTGCCGCCCCGGATATGATACCGGGGAACAGGATCGGCAGGCTGAACTGCTCAAATCGGGCAAAAACAATGAATATGGCGGCAATCAACAGGACACCGTATCGGTATGGCAACACCTTTCTGCCCCGGGTCAGCAGGAACGCAACCGCGAAGAAGAGCGCGCGAAGCCCCCCGTGGGGAGAAAGCATCATCAGCGGCGCCTGGAGCGGAATGGCCAGCCAGGGAATCGGCAATAATTCCAGCAACAGATATGTACAGGCGATTACCAGGAAGTCCGGCCGCACGTCCAGAAAAAGGAATCCCCCCCACTGCAGGAGAACCAGGATAGCAGCCAGGCTATTGCGGTGCGATATCTTCATTCAACTGTTGGGGCTGCTTGTTGGGCCACGTGTAGGATACGGGAATACGCAAGCCATACTGGCCGGGCATCATGTACAGGTTGTCTCCAACGGTAATCAGGTTTGCCGGTCGTATGGCATAGCGGCTGTTCATCATTCTGCCCAACTCACGGGCCTTGATTTCGCTCAATCGGCCGAATTCCATCATCTTTTCCATATCGGTATCTGTCCGCAGGCCCAATGCCGACGGCAGACTGTCGTTGAACGGCCCCCTGAACGAGAACAGGAACGTAATGACCAGGATTACACCAATCAGGATGGTTGCCGGTACCGAATGTTCCTTGCGGTCCTGGGTGAACCGTTGATACTCCGTGAACGTGGGCACCTTGAATTCCGATTTCCCGACGAAACCGGACTCCAGCAGATCGTACATGGCCCGATAGCTTTCAAATTCCAGCAACTTGGACCGGTCCGCCACATCATCCACGGATGAGACACCGTCAATCAGCTGCAGCACATATTCCTGTTCGTGGGGAAGTTTGACGGAACCGTCATCATCAAACAGGGATTCATCAAAAGAAGAACTCAGGGTATCCCGGACGGTTTTGGCCTTGTCTGTTTTCCTGAGCACGACCCCGCCATTGGGAATCGCCCGTTCAATCAGGGGCCACTCGTCCAACATCCGGAGTCCTTCCATGAGAATACTCTCGGTGGATACCGGTTCCAGGTTGTCGCTGTCATAATCCACCATGCCCTGTGGCGCGAAGTGATAATGACCGTTTTTCCATCGGAACAGGCCGTATACCGTCTGAAGCACCTGGTTCCGCAACGCATCGCGCAGATCACCGGTGCTGATGATGTTGTTCTCAATCAGGACCTGTCCCAGCCGCTGGAGACTTTCGGACTGCAATTCCAGGGCCTTGTCCAGTTGTTCCTGGGTCATGACCCCCTTCTTCACGAGAACATTGCCCAGGCGCGTCTCCAGTTGTTCCGTCTCATGCTCCGAACCCACAATCATGCCGTTCTGGAAACTGACACGAACAACTTCTTCATTGTCCCGCAGCACCAGCACCCCGGTCTTCTTCTGAATACCGATCAACTGCAGAATGTCCGCCAGACTGAAATCCTTCAGTGTTCCTTCTAGTGCCATACTATTCTTCCTGTGTATCCTGTAATATGTGCATCATGTTCAGGACAAATGCGGCCAGGCTGATCATGAACAGCGGCGCAACCAGCAGCCAGGAGCCCAGTCCGTCCAGGCCCATCAGTCCCACAAAAAGGCAACCGAAAAACAGGTGATAGGTAAAAATTCCCTTGAGAAAATGGCCGCTTACAAACACCGGATACAAACCGGGGAATGCAATACCGATAATCATCTGCACCAGGCGGCTGATCTTGTTGTATTTTCGAATGCTCTGGACCTTGGCCATGCGACGGGCCGAATCCAGGTTGTCCTTTTTGACAAACACCGTCACACACTGCTTGCAAAGCGACTCGTTATGGGATTCCAGGAATCGGTAGGGTTTCCCGCATCTTGTACAGGAATCCGATATGTCCCGTTCCCGGAAAACAAACAGGATTCCCAGACCCACGGCAAAGAGGATCAGCATGAACATGAATTCAGCTGTGCCGGTTGTCTTCGACCATGACCAGTCTTCGGAGAAATTCAACGCAAACAGATCCCGGTACAAACGGCCCACGTCCGGCACAATGACCAGCGGCATGGTTTGTTTCAGCTGTGTCAACACAGATGTGAGGGTCTGATCCGGCTGGTCCAGGAACGCATTGGTCAACGCGGTATCTGATTCTGCCAGGTTAAACGTGTTCAACTGGATGGCCGCAAGGTTATACTGTCCGCCCTTGAGGCTGTCCCCGAGTTCCACTGATTCACGGATGAAATCCCGTGCCAGTTCAAATTCCCGCAGATGGAAATAAGCCACGCCGATATTGTTCAACGCATACGCATACAGGAATGACGACGGGTTCACTTCCTTGTAAAAATTGATGGCATCCGTATAAGCCCCCTGGCGTAACCGGTTGGTCGCCTTGGCAAACAACTCCAGGTCCGGAGCCGGTTGGAACCCCTCCACCATGGCAAACGGCATCTGCATGGAGCGGTAATACATGAAGTCCGGAGAAGAAACCTGCGCACCCACCGTAGACAGATAGGCTGCGATTGCAATCAGAACGGAACAGATGATCGCGCTTCCCAGCAATGCCTTCTTCACAGAGACTGCCATGTACGGAACCAGCAACAACAACCAGTATATCGGGAGATACTTGACATGAATGGTCAGTGCAACCGGCAGTACACAGATGAGCACCACGATCGCAATCACCAGGTGCGGATTCCGGATACGCATAGACAACAGATGTTTCAAATCGTGAACCAGGTTGCGGCCATACTGGGCCATGGCAAAAATCCCCAGCAGGAAGAACAACAGGAACGTGACGGTAACCATTCTGTTTGTCACCTTGAACAGACCCGCGATCACGGTAAGCGGATCCTGGGAAACGGAAGATGCTGTATACATGATGTGGCCGGTCGCCTCCGAGAACCGACCCTTGACCGCAAGACCGTCCACCGGTTGCATCAGGCGGTCGGTCGCCGTCGGGTCCAGGAAGCCCAGCCCAATTGTCTCCAGGGCATGGAGCCTGGCAGGATCACCACCAACCAGCGCATCCAGGTTGGGCAATACCTGGTATCCCCCCGCCAGCATACTCTGTTTGACAGCCGATGCGGCTTCATCAATTTCTGCTTGATCAGCGGTCGTATTGAGCCGGTAGAGATGTTCCTGCAGGGATTGCTCCAGACCGGCCGTCTGGGCAACCGCTTCCATTGTAATCTGCGTCAACCCCAGCAGCAGCAGAATAACGGCCGCTCGGAAACATATCTGCTTCACTTATAACTCCATTCAGGGCCTTTCATATACTGGAATCATACCACCGGGGCAACAGGTTGAAAACCACAAATTCATGCGACCGGACGTCAAGTACCCATCATTCAAGGTGGAATCAGGGCCGTCCAGCACTATTTTCCCTTGACAAACCACGCGTAGCGGATACAATCCTTCGTGCCATTAGCAGCCGGATTCTGCCAGTATGCGAGAGTGGCGGAACTGGTAGACGCGCCAGATTTAGGATCTGGTATGCTTCGCATGTGGGGGTTCGAGTCCCCCCTCTCGCACCATAACTCATCCGAAACATACACATACGAACTGATCCAATACGCATATGAAGGAGACTCCCAAATGGAAGCCAGAGTTGAGCAGGTGAGCCCGGTCATTAGGAAAATGATGATCCAACTCAAACCAGACGAAGTACGTGAACCCTATGAACAGGCATTACATAATCTGAAGCGGTCCGCCAATATTCCCGGATTCCGGAAAGGAAAGGCACCGACCCGTGTGGTTGAATCCCGGTACAAGCGGGAAATTGAAGGTGAAGTGCTGCGTTTCGTTGCCCATGACACCTACCCGGAAGCCGTGAAACAGCACCAGGAAGACCTGGGGACCGTTATCTTTGAGGAGATGACCCGGTTTGAATTTAACGCGGATCGTTCCGTCGAAACCGAATTCTACATGGAAATCCTGCCCGAGTTCGACCTGCAGCCGATTGAAGGGGAAACCCTGGAAATTCCGTCATCCACCCACGACCTGGAAAGAGACACCGAGATGGTGCTGAAAGACATTCAGAAACAGATGATCCGGTACAAGCCCATCGAACGCACCACGGCGGAAACCAATGACTTCGTTGAGGTTTCGATAAAGGGAACCGACGACGAAGACAACACCGTGGTGGATAACGAAAACCTGTCTATCCAGCTGGAAGCGTCGGGCCAATGGGAACTCCTGGTCCCTGAACTGATCGGCATGAACCTGGGCGAAGAAAAAACCTGTGAAATCCACTACCCGGAAGAAGACCGCTTCGCTGCATTGAAGGGCCGCAAGGTCACGTTCCAGGTGAAGCTGAACCAACTCAACGAACAGGTCATCCCCGAAATCAATGATGAGCTGGCCCGGGAAATGGGTCAGTTTGACACGCTGGAAGACCTGAAAAACGACATTCGCAAAAATCTGACCCAGAAATATGAACAGGCGGACCGGGGACACCGGCAACGGGCGGTCATGACCGCATTGACCGACAAACATTCGTTTGACGTCCCGCCCAGCATGATCGACCGGGAAGCCCGTCAGCTCACCGACAGCTATTTCCGCCAGCTGGCCCAGTATGGCATTCCCATGGAAACAGACGAAGAACGGATCCGTGCGGTATACGAAAGTCAGAAAGAAGAAGCGGAACGTCGGGTACGGGAATCCCTGATTCTTACCCGGTTCGCGGAAGAAAAAAAGGTCGACGTATCCGATAAGGAAGTGGATGAGATCCTGGAAAAGTATGCCAGCGGGTTCGGCGAAGACGCAACGGTGGAAACCATGCGGAAACTGTTTGCAGAACGGGGCGAGCTGGACAATATTCACAGCATGGTCCGACAGGACAAAACGTTCGACCTGCTGATTGACAGTGTCACATTCAAGGAAACAAAAACGGAACCGGAACAGAAAGAGACTGAGAAGAAACCGAAAGAAAAGGCCGAACCGGCCGGGAAAGACGCGGTTCCGGAACAGAAGGCAGACACGGAGGAATAACATGCTGATACCCATGGTAATTGAGCAGACGGGTCGCGGTGAACGGGCATACGACATCTACTCCCGTCTCCTGAAAGACAACATCATTTTCATCGGAACACCGATTGATGACAACGTCGCCAACCTGGTCATCGCCCAGTTGCTGTTCCTGGAAGCCGAGAACCCGGACAAGGACGTATCAATTTATATCAACTCACCGGGTGGATCCGTGTCCGCGGGACTGGCAATTTATGACACCATGCAGTTCATCAAGCCCGATGTCAGCACTATCTGCATCGGCCAGGCCGCTTCCATGGGTGCCATACTCCTGGCGGGGGGCGCAGCCGGCAAACGATTCGCGTTGCCCAACTCCCGCATCCTGATTCACCAGCCCATGGGCGGCATGCAGGGACAGGCTTCCGACATTGAAATTCACGCCAGGGAAATTGCCCGCATCAAGGACCTGCTCAACCGGATCCTGGCAGATCATACCGGTCAGCCCATCGAACGGATTGAAACCGACACGGATCGTGATTTCATCATGTCCGCGGAAGAAGCCATTCAATACGGCATCATTGACCGGGTCATTTCCAAGAAAGAGGAATCCATCAATGAATAACGAGGGGACCCCGGGCGGCGAACCTGCACGCGAATGTGCTTTCTGCGGCCGGGACCAGTCTGAAGTCAAAAAGCTGGTCATGGGGAATGACGTCTACATCTGCAACGAATGTATCGAGGTCTGTTCCGAAATCCTGGAAAAGGACCAGGAGCAGGCACCGGAGAATATTCTGCGCAAGTCACTGGACGAGATTCCCAAGCCGGTTGATATCAAGGCGGAACTGGACCAGTTTGTCATTGGCCAGGAAGAAGCCAAGAAAAAACTGTCCGTGGCCGTCTACAACCATTACAAGCGGATTCGCTGCAACGCAAAGAAAGACGATGTCCTGCTGGACAAGAGCAATGTCCTGCTGATCGGTCCCACCGGCACTGGAAAGACCCTGCTGGCCCAGACATTGGCCCGGTTCCTCCAGGTACCGTTTGCAATCGCCGATGCCACCACACTGACCGAGGCCGGTTATGTGGGGGAAGACGTGGAGAACATTCTGTTGCGTCTCCTCCAGAGCGCCGACTTTGACGTGAAGCGGGCGGAACAGGGCATTATTTACATCGACGAAATTGACAAAATCGGGCGCAAAAGTGAAAACCCGTCCATCACCCGGGACGTTTCCGGTGAAGGGGTACAGCAGGCCCTGCTGAAAATTCTGGAAGGCACCACGGCCAACGTACCACCCCAGGGCGGGCGGAAGCATCCGTACCAGGAATTCATCCAGCTGGATACCCGGAATATCCTGTTTGTCTGCGGTGGCGCATTCGTGGGCATTGATAAAGTCATCGCCGACCGCCTGGGTAAGAAAGTCGTAGGATTCAAGACCAACGGTGAAGCACCGACACTCCGGACCACCCAGACCGCCGATGGCGACCTGCACCTCGTCATGGCCGACGATTTGACCCGTTTCGGCCTGATTCCGGAACTGGTTGGACGTCTGCCGGTGCTGGCCGTACTGGACGACCTGGACCCGGAAGCACTGAAACGGATCCTGCAGGAACCGAAAAACTCCCTGATCCGTCAGTATACCCGCATCCTGGAAATGGACCATGTGGCCCTGACCTTTACGGATGACGCCATCCAGGCCATCGTCGACCAGGCCGTCCACACCAAGCTGGGTGCACGTGGCCTGCGCCAGATCATGGAAGAAATCATGATGGACTTCATGTTTGATACCCCGTCCCGTGATGACATCAAGGAATTGTCCATCACCGGTAAGGACGTGGAACACGCGATTGGAACGCGGAGGAAAACAGGCTGATCATGCAGATGCAAATCCCCATTCTGCCCGTACAGGAAACCGTGGTATTTCCGGGAGTGGACACCGATGTGACGGTGGCCCGCCCCCACATGCCCGATGCCCTGCAGTATGCCATGGAACAGGAGACTCCCCTGTTGTTGCTGAACCGTCGACCGGAGAGCACGGACAACAACACGGCAGGCTTCTACACCATTGGCGTTACCCTCCAGATCCAGAACTTCATTTCTGAAAAGGTGGGAAACGAATATATCTGTTCGATCCGTACCATGCACCGGTTTGAAGTTTCGGACGTACGGGAATCGGACGGGATCCTGCTGGCCCTGGGACGTGAACTGGACCCCCCGTCTGAAAGCGGCACGGTGGAAAGCCTCCAGCAGATCGCCCGGATTCTTCAGTTATTAAAACAAGTTCCGGGCCTCACCAAGGACAAACTGGATAGCGGTTACCTGGAGAAAGCCAACCGGTTGGCCAGTCAGCCTGAAGCGTTTGCGGACATGTTTGCACAGGCCATGAAGATTCCGGCCGTTCACCGGCAGGGGCTGCTGGAAACCATCACGCCTTACTTCCGATTGACCCGGATATATGAACTCCTGGATCGGGAAGCCCTGTCCTACCGGCTGGAGAAGGACCTGAACGACAAGGTCCGGGCCAACATTGACGAAAACCAGAAACGGTATTTCCTCAATGAAAAGATGAAAGCCATCCGGGAAGAACTGGGGGAAGACGGCAAGGACGAACTCAAGGAACTGGAAGAACGGATCCAGAACTGCGGCATGCCGGATGAAGCCAACCGGAAGGCCATGGAAGAATTGCACCGGTTGAAACTCATGTCCCTGTCCTCGGCGGAAGCATCGGTCTCCCGGACCTACATCCAGTGGCTGACCGACATTCCATGGAAAAAACGCAGTGCGGAACGGCTGGATATTCAGCGTGCACGCGAGATCCTGGATCGGGACCATTATGCACTGGACGAAGTCAAGGACCGGATCACCGAGTTCCTGGCTGTTCGAAAACTGACCCGGAAATATCGGAATCCCATTCTCTGCTTCGTGGGCCCGCCCGGCGTCGGCAAAACGTCACTGGCCAAGGCCATTGCGGAAGCCACCGGACGGAAATTTGTCCAGATGTCGCTGGGGGGCGTTCGGGATGAAGCGGAAATCCGCGGTCACCGCCGCACCTACATCGGGGCCATCCCGGGACGGATCATCTACCTGATGAAAAAAGCCGGTACGGTGAACCCATTGATGCTGCTGGATGAGATTGACAAACTCAGCTCCGACTTCCGGGGCGATCCGTCTTCGGCATTGCTGGAAGCCCTGGATCCGGAACAGAATGATCATTTTGTTGACCACTACCTGGACGTGGACTATGACCTGTCCAAGGTATTCTTCGTTGTAACCGCCAATATCCTGGATACCATTCCACCGGCATTGAAAGACCGGCTGGAAATTATCCGGCTGCCGGGTTACACATTTAACGAGAAACGGGAAATCGCCACCCGGCACCTGATTCCCAAGAAACTGAAGGAAACCGGCATGCACCGGTTTGACACCCGGATCGAACCGGCGGCGCTGGATATTCTCATCGAGAAATATACCCGCGAAGCCGGTGTCCGCAGCCTGGAACGGACCATCGAAAAACTGCTGCGAAAATATGCGGTTGACGCCGCATCCGGCAAGCTGCCCGACCATCTTTCCATCGGGGACGGGGACATTCCGGAACAACTGGGAATTGCGCCGTTCCGGAAGCAGATCGCGGAGGAAAAGCCGCAGACCGGGGTGGCTACCGGGCTGGCCTGGACCCCCACCGGTGGTGACGTGCTGTTCATTGAAGTCATCACCATGCCGGGAAACGACAAGATCCAGATCACCGGCCAGCTGGGTGACGTGATGAAGGAATCCGTCCGGGCCGCCTACTCCTACATCCGGGCAAACCACAACCGGTTCGGCATTGACCGGGACCAGTTCAAGGATATTGATATCCATGTGCATATTCCCGAGGGTGCCATTCCCAAGGACGGACCATCCGCCGGCGTTACCGTGGCATCCGCGATTCTCTCCGCACTTTCCGACCAACCGGTCAGCCATGAAATTGCCATGACCGGTGAAATCACCCTTCGGGGCCGTGTATTGCCGGTGGGCGGCATCAAGGAAAAACTGCTGGCTGCCCATCGGGCCGGGATCACCAACATCATCCTTCCCGCAGACAACGAGCGGGATCTCAAAGACATTCCCGATGAGATCCGGAATGCCTTGAATATCAACCTTGTTGCGGATGTCCTGGATGTGTTCCGTATCCTGTTTTCGATCGAAACCAGTGGCACGGCACTCCCGGAATCACCCGAAGGCCAGGCAGACTCCCGGCCATCGCAACCGGCCAACTGAATTTGAACAGGCTGCTCCGACGCGCAGCCGAGAGGATACCGTATGAAAAGAATTGGAAATCAGGTCACATTCATCAAGAGTGCTACGTCCATCCGTGACTTTCCCGACCTGAACATGCCTCATCTGGCCTTTGCCGGCCGGTCCAACGTGGGAAAATCCTCGTTGATCAACCGCCTGACCGACATTCGCGGTCTGGCCAAGGTCTCCGGGACACCCGGCAAGACCCAGCTGCTGAACATCTTCAACGTGGAGGATCTGTTCCTGCTTGTGGATCTCCCCGGCTATGGGTTTGCAAAAGTGTCCAAGTCCATGCAGGCGGACTGGGGACGGATGATCGAGGAATATCTCCTGGCCGCCCGGGAGAACATGCTCCTGGTGTTCCTGGTGGATTCCCGCCATGAACCGCAGAAAAAGGATATTGAACTGTATCAGTTCCTTGAAGAATCCGCCATTAACTATGTCATCTGTGCAACCAAGACAGACAAGCTGAAGAAAAATCAACTTGCAAAAAATCTGTCGGTACTGAACAATATGTATACCGTCGGTCACAATCGCTTCTTCCCGGTATCCGCTAAGACTGGCGAAGGGATCGACCGCCTGATCAATCACGTCCAACAACAACTCCAAACGATACAAGGAGCGCGTGCATGAATATTGGAGAGCTCAAAGACAAATCAATTGATGAACTTGTGTCCATCGCAAGCGAACTGAAACTGGAAGGTGCCACCGGCCTCCGCAAACAGGAACTCATCTTCGGCATCCTCCAGGCCCAGACGGAGAAAAACGGACTGATTTTCTCCGAAGGTGTCCTGGAAATTCTGCCGGAAGGGTTCGGTTTTCTCCGGGCACCGGATTACAACTATCTGCCGGGACCGGACGACATCTACGTCTCCCCTTCCCAGATCAAGAAATTTGAACTGAGAACCGGTGACACCGTATCCGGTCAGATTCGCCCACCCAAGGAAGGGGAACGCTACTTCGCCCTGATCAAGGTCGAAGCCATCAACTTTGAACCGCCCAGCTGCAAACGCCAGGCGCTGTTCGATAACCTGACTCCCCTCTACCCGGAAGAACAGATCAAGCTGGAAACATCGGAACCCAAGCGGATTTCCACCCGCATCATGAACCTGTTGACCCCCATCGGTAAAGGCCAGCGCGGCCTGATCGTGGCACCGCCCCGTACCGGTAAAACTGTTCTGCTGCAGAACATTGCCAACAGCATCACGGCCAACCATCCGGAAGTGTACCTGATCGTTCTGCTGATTGATGAACGGCCGGAAGAAGTGACCGACATGCAGCGTTCGGTCCAGGGTGAAGTGATCAGCTCCACCTTCGACGAACCGGCATCCCGTCACGTCCAGGTGGCAGAGATGGTCATTGAAAAGGCCAAGCGCCTGGTGGAATACAAAAAAGACGTGGTGATCCTGCTGGACAGCATCACCCGACTGGCCCGCGCCTACAACACCATTGTCCCGCCCAGCGGCAAGGTATTGTCCGGTGGTGTGGATTCCAACGCATTGCAGCGTCCCAAGCGGTTCTTCGGTGCGGCACGGAACATTGAGGAAGGCGGCAGTCTGACCATCATCGCCACCGCGTTGATCGAAACCGGCAGCCGGATGGACGACGTGATCTTTGAAGAATTCAAGGGAACCGGTAACTGCGAACTGATCCTGGACCGCAAGCTGGCCGACAAGCGCGTGTTCCCGGCAATCGACATCGACCGTTCCGGTACGCGAAAAGAAGAGCTCCTGATCAGCGATTTCGAGTTGAACCGGGTCTGGGTGTTGAGAAAGGTACTGGCACCGCTGTCCGTTGTCGAGAAGATGGAACTGCTCACCGAACGGCTTGCCAAGTACAAGACCAATCTCGACTTCCTGGAATCCCTGAGCAAGGGATAATTGTCCATGGGAAACGTCCATCGCTATCTGAACATCGTCTGCGCGGCGATGCTCATGCTTGCCCTCGGCATGCCGCTTCAGGCAACGGAAGCGCTTTCCGGGCCGGTAGCCCTGCAACAGCTCCTGGAAGAAACCTCTTCCCGGTATGCGGACATCCGCACACTGGAAACCGATTTTGTCCAGGTACGGAATACACGGCTCCTGAAAGAACCCGCGGAAACACGGGGACATTTTCAGTTCCGGAAACCCGACGGATTTCTCTGGCAATTCACGTCGCCGTACAACATCCGGATCTATCTCCAGGACACCAAGGTCTACAAGCTGGATGATGACCGGAAGACGGTTGCCTCACTCAGTGTCCGGAAATACAAAGACCCGCTTCTGAAATTCCTGGACATTTCCGAGGTCATGGACTTCCTGAACAAATATTTTATTATCAAAGAGCTGGATACGAAGCTGGATGATATCTACGTCATCTTTATTCCCAAGAAGCGTAAAGTCAAGAAGCGGATCCGGATTGTGGAGGCCTGGATTGACTCCGACCGCCTCCTGTTCAACCGGATCAAGATCACGGAAGTCGGTGATACCGAAACCACGATCTCGTTTATGAATACCCGTATCAACGGTGAGATTCCGATGGACCGGTTCGCCTTTGATACCACCGGCTATGAGAAAGAAGAATGGCAGGAATAGGGTTTCACAAGCTGGAATGTTGCGGCAATGACTTTGTCATCGTACCGGACCTGAATCCGGAAAAATGGCAGGAAATCCTCCTGTCCCCGGAGAACTACGCATCACGATTCTGCAACCGCCGGACCGGCATCGGCGGGGACGGGGTGTTCTTTCTGGATCATATCGGCCGGGTCATTCACCTGGACCCGGACGGAACCGCCTCGTTCTGCATCAACGGGGCATTGTGCCTCTCCCACCTGGCCCAGACACAGCCGGGCATCCCGGTGTCCTTTGAGCTGCACGGGGTAACCATTGATTGCGTAACCGTAGACGACCTGCCCGCGGTCCAGTTCAGACCCGATATGCTGGAAATCCAGGATATGGTCATCAATGATGTGGATTGCCGGTATGTGCATATCGGTAACCCCCACCTGTTTATTGAAATCCTGGAAACCGACCACCTGGACAATCGTGAACTGGCCATGTCCATGCGCCACCATGAGCGGTTTGAAGACCAGGGCACCAATGTCACGTTCTGGTACCGGAAAGACGATCACATTCACCTGGCAACATTTGAGCGGGGGGTGGAAGACTTCACGCCGGCCTGCGGCTCCGCCTGCTCCGCCTTTGCAGCAGCCATCGCCACCAGGCCGAACGTCAACTTCGTCACCTATTCCGGCAAAACACTCACGGTGGACCGGAACCCGGACAGCGGTCTGTTGACCGTCAGGGGAGCAGTACAACATGTCTATGAAGGCCATTACCTGCTGGATTAGTTTCCTCATCTGCGGTCTGCTGGCCGCAGCCGAACCCCCGCCCATGGAAGTTGCATCGGTGGAACTCCGGGACGGCAAAACCCATCATCTCCAACAGATTGAAATCTACAGCAGCGCGGAAGGGGACGTGTTCTGGTATACCGATCCGGAAAATTTCACCGTGGATGTTTCTTTTGCCGACGTGGTGGAACTCCGATACCTGGAGGACGGCTGGCATATCACGCTGGTCCGAACCGGGGACCAGTTGATTACATCGATCAACAACTACCGGTTTCGCGGCGTCACCATGAAGGGGGAACCCATCCGGTTCTACCTGAAAGATGTGGCCCGGCTCCGTTTTGTCACCGTTAAGATAGACAAAATCTGCCCGCTGGGACACATCTGGCTCCAGACAGATTTCCTGTACTGCCCCTATGACGGCATGGAACTGGAGATCCGCCAGGAAGACGGCATTCAACTGGAAGACCGGACAAAAAAATAGAGGCCCGTCCGGCATAACCGATACGGGCCCCGCCTGTTCTTGAGCTGACCGGATTATTTATCCAGGAGCTTCACCACCAGCACAACGCTCTCTGACCGTTTGCCGGAAATGCCCACAACCACCGGCTTCCCGGCAGTCATGGCAAAACTGGTTTCCAATACTTTCCACTGGTCAAACACCACTTTGCCTTCCTTGCTGGACGCCCGGACCAGCCGGAACACCATGAAATCACTTAATTTCAGGTTGTCGATCCGGCCATCCGGCCTGAAACCGATCATGTAGCCGTCACCATCCGAACCATCCGGTGTCATACTGTAATCCACATGTTCACCTGGAATGGTTTCCAGCCGTGCTTTCATCAGGATGCGGGCACCTTCAATATCAATTTCCTTCAGTTCCTCCTGGATATCGGCATCAATACCGCTGTCCATTCCCTTGCCTTTGACGTCCAACACGTATACACCGAATGTGAGGGATTGGCTGGGCACATCCACCTTGTTGAGAAACCGTTCCACTTTTTCCAGTGTCAGCGGCGTCGCCGTCACCACCAGCACCCGGTCCTTACTGTCATACTGGACATCAGCCCGCTGGGAATAGTCTTCCCGCAGGATATTCCGGATGGCCTGCAGGTATGCACTACTCAGGCCACTGCCCTGCAGTTCGAAAACACGCATTTCCACGCGGGCCGGCGCATCCTCAACTTCCTGCGCCTGGACAGTTGAGCCGTACGGTACCAGGCAAATGATCAAAGCGGAGATCAACAGCAGTCTTTTCATCTCTTCCTCCTAATTTCCAATCGTCACCCAGACAATATTTTCCCGGACCTGGCGGACATCCACCGCCAGCTGGGATTGTTCACGAAATTCCGGAATCCGCATCAGTGGGGCCGTGATACCGGCACGCCGGACCGGGGACTCCAGCTGTACATCACGGACATGGTCGGTGGCCGTGCCATTGATCAACGTACCGACCGCAACCGCCATCACGAGAACAGCCGCAACCGCCATGCCGGCCCACCAACGGGACGTGGCAGACCGCCGTTCGGGTTCGACCCGCGCCAGCAGTGCCGTAGCGGTAATTTCCCCGGTAAACGGAACCTGCGCATCCTGTCCAAACAGATTGTCCAGCCCTCGGTCCATTTTCCGTTCCAGCAGGCTGATCTCCCGGCATGCGGTGCATGCCGCCAGATGCTCTTCGACCATCTGCCGCTCATCCGCTGACAACGACGAATACGACAGACCATTCAATTTATCTCTGATATCTGAACAGTTCATATGCCCCCCGCAAATTCCGGATGGTTCCGGATGATGAAATTCCGCATCCGAACACGGGCCGCCTGGTAACGGCTTCTCACGGTGGAATCTGATTGTCCCAGGATCCGACCCACTTCCCGGGAATCCATACCCATGTAGTGAATCAGCGCAACAATCTCCCGTTCCTTTTCACTGAGTATTCGCATGGCCGAAGCCAGAACCTCTTTCAACGCCAGTGCCCCTGCCCGATCACCGGAAACCGACGGTTCCGGCAGCGAATCCAGCGAAACCTGGTTCTTCCGCTGCTTCAGCTTCGTCAAACACACATTTCGCAGAATGGTTGTGAGGT
This sequence comes from uncultured Holophagae bacterium, assembly GCA_964506215.1. Taxonomy (GTDB): domain Bacteria; phylum Acidobacteriota; class Holophagae; order Thermotomaculales; family Thermotomaculaceae; genus CAZDKZ01. Next base: position 4,884 of record CAZDKZ010000006.1, on the reverse strand, counting down.
AGGCTTTCACATTACCGTCCGGGTCCAGTTTCTTCCGCGCCCGCCAGAATCGAAGATAGCAATCCTGCACCGCATCATGCGCTTCTTCCCGGTTCAACAACAATCCGTATGCCAACGACATCAACAACCCCCGTGTCTGCCGGACCAGCTCCTCAAATGCGTCTTCGTTTCCCAGGATCAATTGCGCCACATCATTCAACAAATGCCCGACTCCAATCTGTATTCACGGACTATTACCTTCTCCGTCCGTGTGCTGTCCAAAAAACTTTCCCTGAAATGAACCCCGCCGCTTCAACTCGTCCAGGATGCGCTGCATGGGCATCAGCCGGGCCTGGCCCCACTCCGGTGCCAGGAGCACGGAATGGTCGTCCGCACGGGCGGATAACCGGTGAATGACCACGTCCGCCGGAACCTGTTCCAGGAAATCAGCCGCCAACCGGACATAGTCCGTCAACGCCAGGGGTACAACCTTCCCTTCCCGGTACCACCCCGCCAGCACCGTCCCTTCCAGAATGTTCAACTGGTGAATTTTCAATCCTTTTACCGGATAGTCCCGGAACAAGGACCGGGACTGCATCATTTCATCTTCGGTTTCACCGGGCAGGCCGAATATCAGGTGAATGCACACATGAATCTCCGGCCATCGGGACAGCCGGGACAGTGCATCATGAACAGCAGCCGCATCGTGTCCGCGTCGGATCGTGGTCAACACGTGGTCCGTCATACTCTGCACACCCAGGTCCAGCATGACCAGCCGATCCATGGACAGACGGCCCAGTGCCTCGATCAGATCATCCGCCAGGCAATCGGGCCGGGTCCCGATGGCAATGCCCGGGGCATCATCGTCCAGTACCTGTGCATACCGGGCCAGGCAGGTCTCCGTGGTGTCATAGGTATTGGTATAGGACTGGAAGTACGGGATAAATGCGTCAGCTTTGAAACGCTCGCGAATCCGCGCCTTACCGGCTTCATACTGGACCCGGATATCGTCGGCAGGGTTGATATGCCGGGCTGCACTGCCCCGCTCGTCACAGAACACACAGGGAGACGGCACCGCGCATGAACGGTTGGGACAGGAAAACCCGCCATCCACCGTTACCCGGTACACTTTCTTTGCAAACCTTCCCTGGAAAAAATCCGAAAGACGATAAATCAACTGCTTATCGGGCCGGCCGACGGTCATCTTTCTGCATCCACATCATGGCAGGTTTCTTTCCACAATTAATCCGATCCATCGCAATCATACTCACATGGTTTCTCCATCGTTTGTGTTCAGTTTAGCACACCCGTTGTTTCCGGAACGGTTCACCAAACAAAGAACGCCGGTATCCGGTATACTGGTTCCAGGAGGGCCACGTGATCAGATGTATCTTGTTGACCTGTATTCTCATACTCCAGACAACAGTTGTTCTCGCCGTCCGGCCGGTAGCACCCACCGGTTTGAAACAACTTCAGAAACTCTATACGTTACCGCCCGACCGGCAGACGTGTAATCCGGGTCGGCTTTCGGACGAACAGATCCGGATTGCCCTGGATTCCCTCAACCGGATCCGTGAGCACCATGGCCTGCCGCCGGTAATCCATGATCCGTCCCTGCAGAACGAAACATCCCGGGCTGCCATGATTGTCGCCGCCAGCGGTAAAATGAACCATACGCCACCACCGGATGCCCCCTGCTACTCCACTGCCGGTCGCCAGGGCAGCTGGCACAGTAATCTTCATATTCATCGCTATTCGGTATGGGACCCCGACCCGGACAGCAGCGCCACCAGCCCCCGCTCCAGTGAAATCCGCAAACGGATTGACCGGCATATCCAGCCCACCGGGGACACCATGATTGACTGGCTGATTGATTATCGCGTGGAGGGTGTGGGGCACCGGAGATGGCTCCTGGACCCATTCGTGGAACGGGTGGCATTTGCACGGGTTGATTTCCTGACCCATCAGAAGCAGCGCTGGGACCTGGTCACGGGATCGGCTGTCAATGTCATCGCCGGCACCCGGGAAACGGTTTCGGGAATTGCCCCGCGTTTCATTGCATACCCGGTAGGTGATTATCCGTCCAGATGGTTCAAAAACGGCTGGTACCTCTCCTTCTCCCTGTTCTTGACCGGTTCATCGGCCCACGCGAACAATATTGTCCATTTCGACAACGCGGCCGTAACAATGGAAACAGAAGACGGTAAACCAGTCCGTGTAACCGATGTTCAAGCCAACAACAAGCGCTATGGCATCCCGAACATCATATTCTGGAAAGCAGAAAACCTGGAACGCAACCGGGAATACCGGGTTACCATATCGGGGGCCCGGATCGGGGGGGCACCGCGGAGCTATACGTACACGTTCCGGCTGGTTAAATGACCGTCACCATGAATTGCGGGGATTCCCGTCTCATGCTACACTCAGTTCATGTTTGACGAAGGGTTTGTTGCTGCGGACAGTTCACACATTCGAAAAGAGAAACAGAAAGCCCGGGATCTACGGAAGACCCAGTGGTGGAAGCGTCGTCGTGCTGAAGGTATCTGCCATTATTGCAAGCGGAAATTTGATCCGGAAACCCTGACCATGGACCACCTGGTCCCGCTGGCACGGGGGGGAAAGACGACCAGAGGCAACGTGGTCCCCTGCTGCAAGGAATGCAATTCAAGAAAAAAGTATCTGCTACCCATTGAATGGGAAGAATATCTCCAACAGCTCCGACCTTCGACAGAAGAATAGCGTGCCTGGACAAGCTCAAGACTGTAACAATTGCGGCAACGCCGCAAACGAATCCAACACCGTATCGGACAGCAGTTCCAGCTCTGTTTCATGGGCATACCCGGTTCGCACCCCCACACGGTAAACCGGGAAACCCGAGGCCGCTTCCAGGTCAAATGCCGTATCGGTAATAAACACCGTATCCCGGGGATCACAGCCGGTTTGTGCCACAGCATGTTCCAGCACCAGTTGCTTGAAATGGACCAGCGTTTCATAGTCCACGTCATAGGGCCTGTGGGCATCGGCCTCCACCATGTCCCGTGCCACAACCGGACCGATCCAATCTCCCAGTCCCAACCGGTCCAGCTCGTTCCGAGTCTGCGCTGAGGACCACCGAAGGGTTGCCGTTGCCACCACATATCCGTTCCCATGAATGGCAGCCAGGGCCTCGGGCACACCATCAAACGGGGAATCCAGTTCCATCAGTGATTCCCGGTCCAACCGGTCATGGCGGATCTGTTGAAATGCTTCACGGTCACCGGAAGCGGTCATCTCGGGAAAGGCCGCCGCGATGATCTGGGAAGAGGAAGCCCCCTGTAAACGCATCTCCCGAAAGGCCGGAAAATCCATGAAGGTCAGTCCCCATTCCGTTGCAGTATCCAGGAACGCGCGATAATCCCGCTCCTGGGTATTGATCAGTGTATTGTCAATATCCGCCACCACCGCCTGGAACCGGCCGTGTGGTTTCATCCTTCGTTTCCTCATGGGGAAATTATAAGCCATTTTGTACACCTTCTTCCCGTGAGATCAACGTGAATTGTCACCCCACCGGATACAGTCACCGGGATTCAACGGTCGTCGAAGGAGCTGACCCCGGTGAAACCCGCCACCTGTAACCATAAAAAAAGAGGGAAGCAACGGCCTCCCTCTTCTTCCTGTCAATGGTGACGGGACAATCAGAATTCCTGGTAGTATTCTTCTTCGTACATCTTTTCCAGACGTTGCTTATGTCCCATCTCGACGTCGGCCAGTTTCTCCATGATCCGTTTCAGACGTTCGTCATCCACGGATGCCGCCATGCTGGTGTAAAATTCGAACGCGATCTTTTCCCTGTGCATGGCAACGGTGAGGATTTCCTGGTAGTTGGAATAGGCATTCAGCTCGGGAATGGTCAGATAATCCACGATCTTCAGATCCTGGAATCCATCACTGCCGGCACCTTCCAACACCTCGTCCAGGCCCGTTTCCAGGAGGTTACGCAGAAACTCCGCGTGTCCCACTTCTTCCCGGGCCAGTTCTTCCAGTGCTTTTTTCGCATGGGAAAGCTTTACCCGGGCCGCAGCCTCACGGTAAAAATTCTCCGCCTCTTTCTCATTGGAAATGGCGATTTCGATGACTTTCCGGACGCGTTCTTCGACAGCGGACACGGATTAACCGGCTGCCTTCTTAACCTTACCAGCCTGAATGCAGCTGGTGCAGACTTTCATCCGCTTCACTTCACCTTCAACGTCCACGCGAATCTTCTGAATATTCGGCAGCCAGCGACGGCGCGTCAGGTTGTGCGCGTGACTGACATTATTGCCATACATGGGTTTCTTCCCACATACTTCACATACTCTCGACATGGGTCTGCTCCTTTCCACAAAAATCCCACAAGACATCAATTTATATCACATCGATCCATTGCGTTGCAATGTTTTTTGCCGGTTCTACCCGGTTCTTAATAGGTCGACGTTGCCAGCACCCCGCCCAGACGCGTCTGGATCTGGTTGCCCTGGAGACAGAACGCCGTCACCGGCAGATCGGTCCGAATCCGGACCAGGTCGGAATCCATATAATCCGCTGCGGAACCCTCAAACAGGGTCTCAATCAGACCGACAAATTTCTCCCGCGGATCCAGTTCAAACGAAACACCATTCAACACCACGCCATCGGAATAAAACATCACCGCCACTTCGGTGGGCTGATCGTTGGGGTTGACAATGGTCAGGCCATACCAGTCATCGGTCAGATCCATTACCGGCAATACCTGGTCCTTGGAACCGCGGACCGGAATGCCCAGACCGGCCAGGGATTGGTTGTTGGTCGTCCCGAACAACTCATACCCGATCAGCGGGATATCCGATTCAATGTCAAACCACGCGGTATCTTCGGAAAATTCATTCTTGGTCACAAACAGCAGCTTGT
>CAZDKZ010000005.1:0-70464 GCA_964506215.1 uncultured Holophagae bacterium | reverse complement strand
GTCCGAACTCTCCTATGACGACTTCGAGGGTTAACCCTCGCCAGTCACACTGAACAAAGGGCCGGGATGAATCCCGGCCCTTTTATTATGTTGGATGGAATTGTCCACCGGTAAACGCGCGATGCCGCTTACAGACCGGGAATAACCGCCCTGTCGGACGCGTCCAGGTAGAGTCGGATCCGCCACCGGCGCCCCCCTGCAAACGGTACCTTTCTCAACAACATCTGGTTTGCAGGACCCACCAGATCCACCACCGGTCGACCAAACAAACCGGTCCCGTGAACGATCTGAATATCCTTCCGGTCTGCCAGGTCAACCTGGAGATACCGCTTACCGAACATGAACAGGGTGATCGCCCCACTGCCAACCACCAGGCCCAGTTGCACCAGGCTTTTCTTTCCCCTGCGTGACAAAATAACTTCAACATGCTCCCGCATCAGGACCGGTTGATAGGAAGCCAGGGTTTCCATGGACGGTAACCGTCCCATTTTTCCCATCACGACCTTCATGATCATCATGATGAGCAGGAACACCATCAACGGAATTGCCAGGAACAGGTAGATCGGCTGGCAGAAAATCAATCGGCTGTCTACACAGACGGTTTCCAACGCTGTTTGAACCGCATCTCCGGGAATGTCCCGGCCGCCTGCTTCCAGAGACAGGATAATGCGATGGAATATGGTTGCAAATACGGACAGGGAACGGGCAGGCCGATACGCCATCCAGTACAGACGATCATCAAACTGGAACATGCATACGTGCAGCACGCTGCCGGAATCACGGTAAATGGCGTACACGCCCCCTTCCAGCATGGTCAACGGACGCACAAAAGCAAACCGCCCAGCTTTTCGATAGAGAACGGGATTTCGGGGGAATTGGTCCAGTTCAAAATACCGGCAACTCAATGCTTCGAACTGTCCCTCTCCCACGTCCAGGGTTGCCAGGCGCAGAGAACCCACACCCTTCCCGGTATAGTCTGCATATTCCCAGCCGTTGTATGTTCCGGTACCATCTTCTTCAAAGCCGAGTGGGAGTTCCACCTGAAACACATCAAAGGATACTGGTGCAACCGGGGCCTGCAGTGTCATCTGCTCCACCCGGCCCAGCACAACATAAAGCCCGACGGTAACCACAAGAAGCACCGCGAATACCAGCCAGATTGTCAGTTGCTGCAACCGCATGGAACCTCCTGTCCGGTTACCCGGTGTTGGCATATCCGGTCTGTGCTATCGGATAATTCCTGTACCTGCGGGCAGACAGTATTATTCGTCCGCCAGTGGAACACCGGTTGGTGACGCCAGCTCTATGGTGATCCCGTCCTCCAGTGTCATCCGCAATTGACTGCAATCCGGTTGTTGAACTGACTTCAGTGTCTTGATAATGGTACTCTTCAGCCCGTTGAGGTTGACAGTGGTCTGAATTTTCACGGGAAATCCCTTGAGGTTTCGCATCTGAGCAAGCAGTTTGGGTGCTGCTGCAAAAAAGGAAAACAGCTCGGCCACCTGGTCACCGCTGACTTCCTGCTGTGACAATGGGACCCAGGCCGTAACGGACGAATTGAGAAACTGGCCGGGTAACCGGCACTGCTCAGCCGCCATACCATTGATGGTCTCCCGTACACCCGTACGCTTGAAGATCATATCCGGAAACAGCAATGAACCGCTTTCCGTGACGATACCGAACGGTACCAGGAACTGGTTGAAGAATGCCTGGTTCCGTGCCACCGGAAAACGAATTGCGGAAGCCCGGGTCGGGTCCACCATCCATGCAGTCTGCTCAGACCGGTCGATCAGAATGTACCCCCCACCCACCGTATCGATTCGCAGGCGGTCACCACATATGGTAAAGGTCTCGGATGATAAAACCGCATCCGAGCCTGAAATGTCCACGGCATATTCCAACCGCAATCCCAAGCCCAGCGCCGGCAATGATACCAGTATTGCCAGCAGAAGCAGGATTCTCGTCATAACTGGACTTCAACACCCCGAAGTTTGATTGTTTTCATCTTCTCCCGATCCCATTCCGGGTTCAACATCTTTGCTTTTTCGAATTTCTCTGCCGCACCTTCATTGTCACCCAGTTTTTCCAGGCTCAATCCCGTAACGAATGCGACTGCGGCATCCTCCCCATAGCGTGCCTCATATTGACCGGCCAGGGCCAACCCGCCATTCAGGTCCTCCGCAAACCAGGAAACCAGCACCGCATCCCGCAGCACCTGATCATTCGGCATCATGTTCATCATTTCCTTCAATACAACCAGCGCGGCGCCGGGCTTCTGCTCCTTCACCATCAAGGTGGCCAGCGCATCGTAAACATCCGATGAAATCACGGTCAGCTCCAGCGCCTTGAACATCATGGCCAGTGCTTCATCATGCTTGCCTTCGTCATACCGGACCAGAGCTTCTTTTGCCAGGGCCACACCTTCTTCCGATGGCAACTGAAGACGATCCCGGTACGCAAGGCCAGCCAGGCGTACCAATATAAAATCGGGATCCAGTTTCCGTGCCTGTTCCAGGTATTGGGCTGCCCGGTCCTTGTTTCCCATGCCCACATAAATGCTTGCCAGTCGTCCCAATGCTTTGGGGGTCGGCTCTCCAGTTTCAATTTGCTGTTCCAAAGACTTGATGCGCGCCTCAATCTGTTCCAGCTCTGCTTCCAGTTCGGCTTTCCGTTCCAGTGCGGCCTTGTTATCCGGCAACTTCTCCAGCACCTGATTGGTGACCTGCAGCGACCGTTGCGGGCAACCCAGGTACAGCAAGCCTTCTCCTGTCATGTCCAACAGCAGGATATCGTTTCTGTCTTTCAGCAGGCTCATGAACGCCGTGGCATAGAACTCCGGATACTGCTGCTTCATTTTCAGTTGTTCCAGGTGATTGTAAAGATCCTTCTTGTCGGCCGCTGTCACGACAGTTGAAATCAGTACCAGTGCAAGCACAATGAACTTCCGCATATTCTCCTCCAGGTATTGTATGTCTCGTCTCAATTCAGTTAAATCGTACCGGGAATAAACAACCCCGCAGTGGCGTCTGGACATGTCGCCACCTGACACCTGTCGTTCCCGGTTTCCACTTTCAGAATAAGAACTTGATATGCTCGTAAATGTGGCGGGCGAGTTGCGATCTGGGGAAATCAGTACCCAGGTTGTTTTCCCGGATAAAGTCATCAATGGCGTAGGACAGATGCTCAATCATCACATCATCAACTTCCAGATCAATTCCGCCCGGCTGATGGTCTGTCAATACCTGCCGGATGCTCTTTCGCTGACGGTCCAGATCTTCATCCAGCTGCAGCGTCTCCACCGCACTTCTGAGTTTTTCAAACACCCGAAGTCTGCTGTCAAGCTTCTGGTACAACCGTTGAATATCCACCCCCGGGTAGGCGGTTCCCGACTCCCATTTTTCAAGCTGGTCAAGCGCTACGCCCAACTCCCCTGCCATTTCGTCCCGGGACAGACCAATTGCTTCACGGATGCGCTGATACATTTTCCGCCCTCCTGATAAATGTTGACGACTCAGGATCGGGTTTAGTTTAGCCAGATGGAAGGAAGTTTACAACTCTCAAATTTTTCCGTACCATGTAGCGGATGAATTTGAAGGGGGAACCAATGAGGACACTTCTGGGTATCTTTAGCATCGTGTGCTTACTGGGTCTGGGTGTTCCCTGCCTGGGCCAGGACCACACAGAAAATCCGGAACCGGTGACGGTGGAAGAAACCGCGGCGCCAGCCCAAGTTCAGCCTGCAGACAGCCATCCGGAAAGCGACCATCATGGGACAGCCGCAGTTGAATCGGAAACCGGGGACCACGGTCATCATGGAGAAAGCCTGGGCAGTATCCTGCCGCTCTGGTCCATTATTCCGTTCGTGGGAATCCTGCTTTCGATTGCCCTGTTTCCGCTGGTTGCACCCCGTTTCTGGCACCATCATTTTGGAAAAGTCTCCGCCTTCTGGGCCGTGGCATTCGCAATTCCGTTCCTCTTGGTATTCAAGTCCGGTGCGATGCATGAGATTCTCCACATCTATTTGATCGACTATATTCCGTTCATTATCCTGCTCTGGGCACTGTTCACCATCTCCGGCGGCATCCTGGTCCGTGGGAACCTGATGGGAACACCGGGGACCAACACCATGCTGCTGCTGATCGGAACGGCACTGTCCTCCTGGATCGGCACCACCGGATCCGCCATGGTCCTGATTCGGCCCCTGCTCCGGGCGAACGAAAAACGGGCCAACAAAACCCATATCGTGGTGTTTTTCATTTTCCTTGTGGCCAATATCGGCGGATCATTGACCCCGTTGGGCGACCCGCCCCTGTTCCTGGGCTTCCTCCATCATGTACCATTCTTCTGGACCATGAAACTGCTGCCGGACCTGGGCTTCGCAGCCGTCATCCTGTTGTCCCTTTTCTTCTTCATGGATCGCTATTTCTACGCACGGGAAGATGTCACTGTACTCAACGGCATGGAAAAAGACGCAATCCAACCCAAGAATATCCAGGTTGTGGGGAAACGGAATTTCCTGCTGCTGGCGGGTGTCATCGGCGGTGTTCTGATGAGCGGTTTCTGGAAAGCCGGTGAACTCAATGTGCTCGGTGTACACATGCAGGCACAGAATATCCTGAGGGATGCAACCCTGATCATCATGGGCCTGATTTCACTGAAAATAACAGCCAAAAAGATCCGGAAAGAAAACGGATTCAGCTGGTTCCCCATCCAGGAAGTGGCCTACCTGTTTGCCGGCATCTTCATGACCATTATCCCCGCCCTGGCCATTCTGAAGGCCGGAGAGCAGGGATCACTGGCTTTCCTGATCCGTACCGTAAAAGAACCCCATCATTACTTCTGGGTCACGGGCATCCTGTCCAGTTTCCTGGACAATGCACCGACCTACCTGACGTTCATGAACAGCGCGCTGGGCCAGTTCTACGCCGGTATTCCGGAACCCCAGGCGGTGGCCAGACTGATTGCGGAAAACAGCATCTATCTCAAGGCAATCTCTGTTGGGGCGGTGTTCATGGGGGCCAACACCTATATCGGCAATGCACCCAACTTCATGGTGAAATCAATCGCGGAAGAAGCGGGTATTCCCATGCCCAGCTTCTTCGGATACATCATCCGGTATTCCCTGCCCATCCTGATCCCGGTGTTCATCCTGGTTCACCTGATTTTCTTCTGATTCATCAAACAACATGGACAATAAAGGGCCGGCTGTTGCCGGCCCTTTTCATTTGTCTGTATTCTGCGTTGGCCTTCAACTGCGTTTGAATAGTTTCTCGATCTCGGATAATGTCAACTTCAAAATTACCGGACGGCCATGGGGGCAATAAAATGGATTGTCCGTCCGCAACAGGTCTGCCACCAGGTTATGCATCTCACTGGTGGTCAGGCTTCGATTGGCCTTGATCGCCGCTTTGCAGCCGATCAGTGCCGCCACATCCCGGTGCAGTGCATCCAGGTCGGTTTCCCGTTCGGCGCAGACCAGGTCCAACAGCTGGGCAAACGTGGTCCGGATATCACCGTTGGGCACAAAAACGGGACATGCCGTAATCTTGACCGTATTGTCATCCACGGGTTCTGCCCGATATCCGGCACGTAGAACAGCTTCTTCTTTCTCTTGCAATGCAGCAACCAGTTCCGGCCCCACGTTCACCGTTTCGGGAACCAGCAATCGATTCTGCTGAATGCCGTCACCGGTCACCCGGGCAAGGGCGTCTTCAAACAGGATCCGTTCATGGGCCGCATGCTGGTCCACAATATAGAGGGCCCCTTCCCGCTCAACCAGGATATAGGTATCCTGGAACTGGGCCAGAATGGTAAATCCCGCATCCACCAGTGGACGACTGGTCTCCGTAACCGATCCGTTCCGTTCCGCAACAGCGTGTTCACCCGACAGTGCCGGTTCCCTGTGTTCCATAACCCATGGCTGTTGTCGCTGTTCTCCAACCGGCCAGGCATTGGTGAAACCGTCCCCGCCGTGCTGATGATGGGTGATCAGTCGGTCGCGGCGCTGTTCATACAGAACACCGGGCACTTCCACGCGTCCGGCCAGGGCCGCCTCACAGGCGGACCGGACCGTTTCATAAACAACAGACTGGTTCCGAAACCGGACTTCCAGTTTGGATGGATGTACGTTTACATCCACCTGCATTGGATCCACCTGCATACGAACCACGATCTGGGGATAGCCGGAAATCTGACCGGCCACGTTCCGGTAAGCAGCGAGTACGGCACCGGTCAACGTACGATCACGAACAAAACGGCCATTCAGGAGAAAATATTGCTTCATGGGTGATTTGAGGTTGTGTTCCGGCGGCAGGAGGTAACTGTTGACTTCCACATCCAGTCCGGTGGCCGTGCCTTTACTGAACTCCCCGCCCAGAACGGTACGAATCCGATCTTCCAGATTCTGCCTGCTGTCAAACCGGACAGCCATTTTCCCATCCGTTGTCAACGAGAATGCCACATCCGGATTGGCCAGTGCGTAGGACGTCACCATACGGAGAATCCGACCCGACTCCGTTTCCGTTTTTTTCAGAAATTTCTTCCGGGCGGGCATATTGAAGAACAGTCCATTGACTTCAATCCGCGTGCCTTCATCCACCGGCGCACGGGTCACTTTTTTAACCACGCCACCCACAACCTGGATGACCGTGCCGTCCTCATTGCTTTCCTGTTCCCTGGTCGAAAGCAGCAGCCGGGAAACCGAGGCAATGGACGGCAACGCCTCCCCGCGAAAACCCAGGGTGGCAATTCCCAACAGATCCTGCTCATCCATGATCTTGCTGGTGGCATGCCGTTCAAAGGCCAGGAGCGCATCGTCGAATCCCATACCGGATCCGTTATCAATGATGGTAATGCCGGTCTTCCCGCCGTTCCTGATCAGGACCCGGATATCATCCGCACCCGCATCCAGCGCGTTTTCGATCAGTTCTTTTACTACGGATTCCGGACGTTCCACCACCTCGCCCGCCGCAATGCGATTGGCGACGATGTCCGATAGTACGCGAATGGTTGCCATGATTCCTCCAGCCGGGATTATGACAGATCATCCCGCCTTTTGCCAGATTGCACGCCAGGATTCTGATTCAGGTATAATGGTTTCATGGAAGAACCGTTACCGATTCTCAGCGAAGCACTGGAACAGATTCGATCCAGTGACACCGTTGCCGTGTTGACCCACAACAACCCGGATCCGGACGCCATTGCTGCCGGATTTGGCCTGAGTCACCTGATCCACGTGAACACGGGTGCCAGGGTGGAACTATTCTACGGTGGTATCATCGGACGGGCCAACAATCGCACCATGGTGGACATCCTGGAAATTCCGCTGAAACCGGCAACAACACTGTCCATGCTGAAGCACCGACACATCTGCCTGGTGGATACACAGGCGGGCATGCGCAACAACATTCTACCCTGCGACAGGGTCCCGCTGCTGGTAGTGGACCACCATCCCCTCCATGAACCGCCTGGACAGTTCCGGTATATGGACCACCGGGAAACACTGGGCAGCAGCTCCGCCATCGTGGCCGAGTACCTGTGCCGGATGAAGATCGCCATTGAACCCGCCCTGGCAACCGCTCTGTACTATGGCATCAAGACGGACACCGAGGGTCTGGCCCGGGATTGTTCTGAAACGGATCGGGACATGTACTTCCATCTCTACCCCATGGTCAACCCCGAGTGGTTGAACCAGATTGAACACCCGGACCTGCCCCAGGAATATTACAGGGACATCGGCGATGCTGTCCTGTCATCCCGGACTGCTGGCGATCTCCTCATCTCCGACCTGGAAGACTGCTTTACACCGGAAATGCCGGCCGAAATGGCCGACTTCCTGCTACGTATGGCTCACATCCGCGTCGCGTTCGTTTTCGGGACATATGACGGCACCATCCATTTTTCCATTCGCACCTCCCGTTCGGACATCCGCCTGGGACGGCTGGCCCTGACCCTGGTTGACGGCATTGGTTCTGCCGGCGGTCACAACCGGGCCGCGGGTGGCCAGATCCCCTTCAGTTCGGAAAACCTGCGCATGATGCTGGAACGGTTCTACCATTTCTTTGCCGTGGAACCCGGCCAATTCAGTCCCATATACCACTGATATAAATCATCTTACATCTTCTGCTGAGAGCAAATCAGCTCACCATACTTGACAACGGCTCACTCAGACTTTATACTAACAACGTGATAAAACTTTATTGTGGAGGAACACATGGGTAAAATCATTGGCATTGATCTGGGCACCACGAACTCCGTGGTGGCTGTTATGGAAGGAAAAGACGTCACGGTAATTCCCAACCAGGAAGGCGGGCGCACCACTGCATCCGTTGTAGGTTTTGCAAAAGACGACACACTGGTGGGACAGGTGGCCAAACGCCAGGCGGTTACCAACCCGGAAAACACCGTTTATTCCATCAAGCGGTTTATGGGCCGACGTTTTGAAGAGGTGTCGGAAGAAATGGAAATGATTCCGTACAAGGTGGAAGGTGCGGAAAACGGTGATGTCCGCGTAAACATCAACGACAAACGTATCGCCCCTCCGGAAATTTCCGCCAAGATCCTGCAGAAACTGAAACAGGCCGCGGAAGATCATCTGGGCGAAACCGTCACCGAAGCGGTCATCACCGTTCCGGCATACTTTAACGACGCGCAGCGTCAGGCCACCAAGGATGCCGGCCGCATTGCCGGACTGGAAGTCAAGCGAATCATCAACGAACCCACTGCCGCGGCGCTGGCCTATGGACTGGACAAAAAAACAGACGAAACCATTGCCGTGTATGACTTTGGTGGCGGTACCTTTGATATTTCCATCCTGGAAGTGGGCGATGGTGTTGTGGAAGTAAAGTCCACCAACGGTGACACCCACCTGGGCGGCGACAACGTGGACAAGCACATCATCGACTGGATCGTATCCGAGTTCAAAAAGGACGCCGGCATTGATCTCAGCGCGGACAAGATGGCATTGCAGCGGTTGCGGGAAGCAGCCGAAAAGGCCAAAATCGAACTCTCGTCCATGATGGAAACCGAAATCAACCTGCCGTTTGTGACGGCCGACCAGTCCGGTCCCAAACACCTGAACCTGAAACTCTCCCGGTCCAAGCTGGAATCCATGATCGAAGATCTGGTGGACCGCACCATGGCCCCTTGCAAGAAGGCCATGGAAGATGCCGGACTCAGCACATCGGACATCGATTCTGTTGTCCTGGTGGGTGGTTCCACGCGCATGCCTATCGTGCAGAAGAAGGTGAAGGAATTCTTTGGCAAGGACCCGCATAAGGGTGTGAACCCGGATGAAGTGGTCGCCATCGGCGCAGCCATCCAGGGTGGTGTACTGGCGGGTGACGTGAAGGACGTCCTGCTGCTGGATGTGACCCCGCTGTCGCTGGGTATTGAAACCCTTGGCGGTGTGGCCACCAAGTTGATCGAACGGAACACCACCATTCCCACCCGTAAATCCGAGGTGTTTACCACCGCATCGGACAACCAGACTTCGGTGGAAATCCACGTGCTCCAGGGCGAACGACCCATGTCAAAGGACAACAAGACGCTGGGCAAATTCCACCTGGTGGGTATCCCGCCCGCACCCCGCGGTGTTCCCCAGGTGGAAGTGACGTTTGACATTGACGCCAACGGCATCGTAAACGTTTCCGCAAAGGACAGGGCCACCGGCAAGGAACAGAAAATTACCATTACCGCATCCAGCGGCCTCAGCAAGGATGAAATCGACCAGATGGTCCACGATGCGGAAACCCATGCGGAAGAAGACAAGAAGAAACAGGAACTGATCGAATTGCGGAACCAGGGCGAAGGCATGGCCTACCAGATGGAAAAACTCCTGGAGGAACACAAGGATAAGATCTCCGAAGAAGACCGGAACGCTGTCGGCACAGCTGTCACCGCGCTGCGAGCGGCAATTGAAGGGGATGATCCCGATGCGATCAACCAGGCGATCCAGAACCTGACCCAGGCTGCCCACAAGATTTCCAGCGTACTCTATGGACAGGACGGACAGACGCCACCGGAAGGCGCAACCGACGCTGCGGATGGTGGGCAGGAAACTGCCGAAGGTGGGGATGACAACGTCGTCGACGCAGAAGTGGTGGATGAATAATCCCGAAGGAGTCCGATGACCAGCAAGGACTATTACGCGATCCTCGGCCTGAAACGGGGCGCGTCCGTCACGGAAATCAAGAAGGCCTACCGGAAACTCGCACGGAAGCTGCACCCCGATGTAAATCCCGGTGATGCAGAATCCGAACAGCGGTTCAAGGAAGTGTCCGAAGCATACTCCGTGTTGTCCGACCCCAAGACCAAGGAACAGTACGACCGGTACGGTTTCGTGGGTGACCCCAACCAGGGATTCGGCGGCGGCAGTCCATTTGGCGGGTTTGACTTCAACGCCACCGGTTTTGATTTTTCCGACATTTTCGACTTTTTCGGTCGCCAGGGTCGTCCGCAGGGCGGCCCCGGCACCGATACCGGCCCGAGAAAGGGGCAGGATATTCAATATTCCATGCGGTTGAGCTTCAAGGACGCCATCGAAGGGGTCACATCCCGGATCCGTGTCAGCCGCAGCCAGGCATGCGACACCTGCAAGGGACGGGGGCGGACACCAGTTGCCCAGCCCACTGTCTGCCACCGGTGCAAGGGGTCCGGCCGGGAGTCCGCAGGGGCCGGCCTGTTCCATGTGCAACGCACCTGCCCTGCCTGCGGCGGAACCGGCCGCCTGATGGAAGCCACCTGTCATGACTGTCATGGCTCCGGCAGCAAACCCTTCATGGACACCATCCAGGTGCGCATCCCGCCCGGCGTGGATAACGGATCCAAGATCCGCGTCGCGGGAAAAGGGGAAGCCGGCATCAACGGCGGTCAGCCGGGAGACCTCTACATTGTCACCCAGGTGGATGATCACCCCCTGTTCCGACGGGTAGGCGATCATATTTACCTCCCCTTCCCCATAACCGTCACGGAGGCCGCACTGGGGACCAAGGTGCAGGTGCCCACCATTCACGGAACCACCACCGTAAAGATTCCACCGGGCACCCAGGCCGGACAGAAAATCCGACTCCGGGAAAAAGGGATCCGTTCCCTGCGGTCCGGTTCCAACGGTGACATGTTCCTGGAAATTGAGGTCCGGACGCCGGACACAAGGGATACGCGGGTACGGGAACTGCTCCAGGAACTGGCTGAATTTGAAGACAAAACGATCCGCGACCATTTGCCATTGAACGATTGATATGGTTCAATAGATTAGAGGTTATCATGGCGAGAAAAAAACGTACCACCGATCGGAACGAACCATATTACATGATCAGCGTTGTGGCCAACATGTACGAGATCCATCCGCAGACCCTGCGCCTGTATGAAAAGCACGGTCTGCTGGAACCGTCCCGGACGGACGGCAACACCCGTCTGTATTCCCAGAAGGACCTGGAACGGCTGGAAGTGATCCTGAACCTGGCCCGGGACCTGGGTGTCAACCTGGCGGGGATCGAGGTCATCCTGAACATGCGCCGGAAAATGGAACAGATGCAGCAGGAAATCAACCAGCTGGCGGGCGCCCTGCAGCAGATCATCCTGGAACACCTGGACAATGGCCGGGAAAAGATCCAGAACGCCCTGGTCCGGATTCCCAGGACCGGCATTGTCCGACTGGACATTGAAGAGGAAAATGGCGAGTAGATCCGTTTTTGAAGACGAACAAGCCTTAAAACAGTATCTGCGCGAAATCAACAAGCTGCCCCGAATAACACCGGACCGCGAGAAGGAACTGGCCGTCCAGATCCAGGACGGTAATGAAGACGCCCTCCGGGAACTGGTAGAGGCCAACCTGAAGTTCGTGGTCTCCATTGCCAAGCGTTACCGGGGACGGGGCGTTCCGTTCATGGACCTGATCAATGAAGGCAACCTGGGCCTCATTGAAGCGGGCAAGCGGTTTGATCCCGAACGAAACGTCAAGTTCATCACCTATGCCGTCTGGTGGATCAAGCAGGCCATCATCCACGCCATAGCGGAACAGAGTGGTGTTTTCCGCGTATCACACAAGACACTGCACCTGATCAACAACATCTCCCGGACCCGGGAACGGCTGCACAAGGAACTGGAGCGGGAACCCACCCCTTCGGAAATCGCCGACGCGTTGAACATTACCGAGTTCCAACTGCAATCGATTCTCTCCAAGGTCATGGAATCCCAGTCCTTGAGTTCCAGCATCACCGAGGACGAGGATATGTCCCTGCAGGATGTAATTGAGCAGGTCACCGTACCCGGCGCGGACGAAAAGCTGGTGAAGCAGTCATTCCTGGAACATCTGGATGAGTCCCTTTCCATGCTGGGGGAACGGGAAATCGTCATCCTTACCCATCGATACGGCCTCAATGGGGAGGACCCCAAGACATTGCAGCAGATCGGAAAACTGATGGGACTGTCCCGGGAACGGGTCCGTCAGATTGAAAAATCGGCATTGAAGAAAATCAGCCGGTCACAATACCGGAACATTCTGAAGAGCTATCTCAACTGACACCCGGTATCAGATACCGGCCATTCGCCTGGGGGTCACGCCCACGAAATATTCACGGATCCACTTCATGTCTGCATCCACGTCGTCACCCGGCAGAAACCGTTTCCCGATGTGAATGATCCGCTTGGCATAATCAAATGAAATCAACTGCACCGGTATGTTCGCCCGTTGAGCAATACGGAGAAAACCCGTCTTCCATTGTTTCACCCGTTTCCGAGTTCCTTCCGGTGAAATCGCGATATGGCACCATTTCTGCGCCATCATCGTGTCAACAACCTGGTCAATGATATTGCCGGGGGCCGACCGGTTGACCGGGATCCCGCCCCAGGATCGCATGAGCTTGCCAAACGGACGCCGGAACATACTGTGTTTGCCAATCCAGCTGAAACGGGTTTTCATTGCCCAGGCCAAGGCAAGGCCCAACGGGAAGTCCCAATTAGACGTGTGCGGGGCCACGGCAACCACCAGATAGGGGTCATCGGCAAATGTACCTTCGATTCGCCACCCGAACATTTTCAACCACAGCTTACCCAGGAAGCGGGTGAACCAGTTGCCGAATGGCACAGCAAGCGGATGTGTGGGTGGCACTTCAAGCGATTGAAACATGATCTCCCTTTACTCGGGCCGGTGTTCGTTCCGGTCCCGGATAATGCATTGTTGCACGTCTGCGGGAACGGGCACCGGATAGTGACCGTCAAAACAGGCAGCACAGCGGTCCTGCCCCATGACACGGTTCAGCCGTTCAACGGACAGGAATGTCAGCGATGTTACCCCGATTTCCTCGGCCATCCGTGCTTCCAGTCTATCCAGGTCAGCGCCGTTCAGATAGTCACCCGCCAGGCCCAGTTCTTCCTTGATCTGTGCGGCAAACAGTTCTTTCCGGGTGGACATGTCAATGCCGTAAAAGCATGGGTGAATGACCGGTGGGGAATAGATGGCCAGGTGGATTTCCCGTGGATTCTTGTAGGCCAGCGTGCTGACGATTTGTTTCAGGGTATTGCCCCGGACAATGCTGTCATCAATGAGCAGGATCCGCTTATCCCGAACTTCAGAATCAATGGGATTCAGCTTGAGACGCAGGGCCGATTTTCGCGCTTCCTGGTGGGCCATGATAAACGTCCGGCCACTGTACCGGTTCTTGATGAAGCCTTCCCGGATCGGCAGGCCCATTGCCTCGGCAAAAGCAGTAGCCGATGGACGTGAGGTATCCGGAATCGGGATCACCACGTCCACATCCCCTCGATTGCGATCCTGCCATTCTTCTGCCAGCAGACGTCCCAACTGCAGTCTCACATCATACACTTCATGGTCATTGATATTGGAGTCCGGACGCGCAAAATAGATGTATTCAAATATGCAGGGGGCCTTTCCCCGACCGTCAATATCCACCCGTTCCGGCTCTTTGCCCGGTCGGAAAAAAATCATCTCCCCGGGATTGACAGAGCCCATGTTGCTGAAGTCCAGGACGTCCATGCAGACACTTTCCGATGCCACCATGAATGCATCTCCCTTCCGTCCCCAGACCGCCGGACGGATGCCGTATGCATCGCGTGCGATAAACAGGGTATCTTCACCATCAATGTTCATGACACCGACAATACTGTAAGCACCCTGGATCAGCTTGTAGGTTTCCCGCATGCCCCGGATCACATCTTCCATGGTGTAACTCTTGCGGGGCGTGTTCTGCCCCTGCATGATGTTCCCGGACAACACGTACAGAACCGGCTCGATATCGCATCGCGAGGAGAGATAGTTGGACTGGTTCAACAGGTGTTGCTTGATGTCTTCGAAGTTCATGATGTTGCCGTTGTGGGCCATGATAATCCCGGGCCATCGGCTGTAGAAGGGCTGCGTGTCCTCCTTGCTGCCGCTGCCGATTGTCGGATACCGGACATGCCCGACCGCGCATTCACCCTCCAGCCGCTTCAGTTCATCTTCGTTGAATATCTGGTGTACCAGACCCAGGTCCTTGTAGAGGCGGAAGTGGTTGCCCTTCTTGGAACCGATTCCCGCTGAGTCCTGACCCCGATGTTGAATTGCCTGAAGACCCGTCGCCACATGGCGTGAAGCATGATCCATTCCGATAATTCCGACAAAACCACACATAACTTCCTCCCTCGCTTCGTACCCAGACAATCTAGCGCATCTGCGGTCCGGAATCAAACCTTTCCACCACTCTTTCAACCGGTCAAATGCGATGGGAAGTCCGGAGCAACCCCCTGTTTTGTGATATAATTCCCG
The DNA here is from genome assembly GCA_964506215.1 of uncultured Holophagae bacterium. Lineage (GTDB taxonomy): Bacteria > Acidobacteriota > Holophagae > Thermotomaculales > Thermotomaculaceae > CAZDKZ01. Next base: position 55,703 of record CAZDKZ010000005.1, on the reverse strand, counting down.
ACAACAGTTTGGGGAGGGTTTGTTGCGGATCATTCCAGTATCATCCGGAAAAGGCGGTGTGGGCAAAACCACCTTTGCGCTGAATTATGCCCTGTCACTGGCCCGGAACCACCGCACCGTGCTCCTGGACCTGGACACCGGAACCTCCTCCATCCGTAACTGCCTTGACGTTCCGGTCCGAAAAGACCTGTATCATTTCCTCAAGAAAAACGCCAACCTGTCGGATTGCCTGACACCATTGAACAGCAAGATGGATCCGGACGGCATATTCAAGAACTTCAGTTTTATCGCATCGCCGCGCAACTTCATCTATGATGTGGTCAACTTCACCGATGATGTGAAGAACCGGCTCATCGACGGTATCAACGGCATTGACGCGGACTTCGTGATCCTGGATGTAAAGGCCGGTATCGATTACAATGTCATCGAATTCCTCCCCTTTACCAATACCGGCATTCTCCTGTTCACCCCAAAGAACAAGGCGGCCACGGTCACCGCATCCGAAATGACCAAGGCCATTCTCTTTCGGATGATCCGTCTCCTGTTTGCCGACACGAAAACGCTGGGCCGTCATTTCAGCGGCATTGACGACAACGACACCAAGTTATTCAACGAATTGATCAACCTGGTGGAAGATGGATATGACGAGCAGCTGGAATCGCTGGACGACTACCTGCGCATGATTGAAGGAGAATTTCCCGATGAACGGTTCATCGACCTGTTGCGTCATGCCATTGAGCATTTCCGGGTATACTTCGTGTTGAACATGTTTGACAGCATTGAAGAATCCACCGACACCGTGATCAAGCCGTTCATTGAAAATATCTATGAGACCGTGTCCGAGAAAGTTGCCATTCATAACCTGGGCTGGATCGTCCGGTCGGAAGCCATTTTCAAATCAACGGAAGCGGCCGTCCCCTACACCATTTCGGAAAGTTATCGAAAGAAGGACCCCAAGGAAGCAACCGGCCGGTCGGATCGGGATCTCCGGTCCCTGCTGGGATTGAAGCCCCGGAAACCCAAGGCAAAGAAAACGGAACCGATGGCCTCGGAAGAAGTCACCCACCAGGTGGATCTGTTGAAAAAAATGTATATGAGCGGCGCAGGCAACGACCCGCTGACCAACATGAAATTTGTTACCGAACGGACCCTGGACGTGGCGTCCAGTTCGGTCCATCGATTCGGCATGCGGAAGATTTATACCAATGAACAGTTCGTGGAAAAATTCTTCCGGGAAATGACAGACCATCGCATCCCAAATTCATCAAAAAGCTGAGAATCAGCGATTTATCTCCCACATCCGGTACCGGTTCATATAGCTGTCCAGTGCCGGTTCTTCCTTCACGTCAAGAAATTGGAGATAGGCACGGACAAATCCCCTGACATACACAGCGGCATCGGGCAGCTGGGCAAAATTTTCCGATTCCAGGGCCACCAGGTAGGTCTTTCGAATATTGGTCTTCTCCGCTGCATCATCCAGTGAATAGCCGATGTCTTCCCGAACACCGGTCAACCATTCACCGGTGACCTCCTCTTCCGCAACCCGTTCCACTTTCTCTTTCCGGGGCGCCGCCCGATGTACCGTCAGATGGGATTTCAACGTTTCATACGCCAGGTCCAGTTCCTGGAGAATCTCTTTTCGTTTTTCCTCACTGAACTCCTGGAGACCCGGCATGGTGCCGACCGTTGTCGGTTCCCGGTAGATACGACGCAGCAGTCGATAGGAGCGCTCTACCTCGTGAATCGATGCATCCCCGTTAATTTCCAGCGTCTGGTAACACCATTCCAGGGTCGGATTATCCATGGCTGTCTCCAAATCCACCCGTGGTGTACCCCTCCGGCGTGACCTTATCCAGGATTCTTGTCAAATCCACCATGAGACGGGCAGCCGTCACCCGGCTGATATGAACCGGTTCCTTGGCCAACCGGGTCCAGAATTCCCGGTCATACCGGATCGGCCCTGCGAATTGACTGGGAATCCCCAGATACTTTTCTGCCATACTTCTGACAGCAACCCCGGTTTCCGTCTGACGATATTCCCGAACCTTGTTCAGCACCAGGTGAATCCGGAACCGCGCCATTTCCCGGGCATGGAGATCCGCAAACGCCGGATATTGTTCACTGAGGGTGCGCGTCAGGTCATCCATTGTCCGAATACCGTGATTCTTCCGTTCACCCCACATTTTCCGCGCCGCATCCCGGATGCCAACCTGCCGGAACAGGTTGGACAGCTTCCGGAAATACGTGTTTTTCATGAACTGATACAGATTTTCAATGGCCATTTTTTCCGGAACGGTAACAGCAATCATCCGCTCCCCAAGGAGAAAGGTGTCCACCGTCATCTTCCGCGAACCGGCACCCAGATCGATCAATACAATGTCTGCATCCAGTTTCTTGATATGGCGAAAAAACTTGAGTTTCTGGCTGTAGGTTAACCCGGTAGCATCCGTGGCATTGAGATCCCCTGCCAGCAGCTTGAGGTTGGTCACCGGCGTGTCCACAACAATATCCTCGAGCGGCGCCCGGTGGACCCGGAAATCTTCCAGCGTTCTGTCCGGACGGTTCACACCAACGTAGGAATGGAGATTGGCACCGCCAAAATCCGCATCCACCAGGACAACCCGGTATCCTTTTTCCGCCAGGCACACACCGAGGCCGGAAGTCACAAAACTCTTGCCAGTTCCGCCTTTTCCACCGCCTACGGTCCAGATTTGCATGACACTCCCGTCACGTGCTGGTTTGCTGGAACCATGATAGCAGGCCTTGGCTATTCCTGACAATCAGGCCGTCCAAAAAAACGACGATTTTTGAAGAAATCAACATCGGTTTCCAGGATTCATCCACACTTGTCAAAAATGTGAAATCAAGTACAATTGCGTCAAGCCGGCTTCAATCCGGTCCGACTCAGGAGGACAATGATGAAAATGCTGCGAATTCTGCCTTTATCCCTGCTCAGTGTTCCGGCCCTGGCGGAAAAGGTCGCCGATGCCCACGAAAAGGTGGCCCCGGGTTTCTGGAATTATCTGTTGCAACCCAAATTCATTACCATGTTCATACTTGCCGCCATCGCGCTGACCCTGTTGCTGACCCGCAAACTGAATGAGAAGCTGCGTATCGGATTGCTGGTACTGGCAACATTCTTCTTCGGTATTGCAGGAAACCTGCCGGGCGCCTTTTTCGGACAATACGCCATGCATCCTTCCCCCATCTGTGCATCCACCAAACCGTTCCTGTACGGCCTGAGACTGCCCTTCGGCGTCACCATTGCAGTAATCCTGATCCTGACGCTGATTGGTCCCAAGCTGTTCTGTTCCTATGTCTGCCCGGTGGGGGCCTCCCAGGAATTGATGGCCAAGCTTTCCCGGAAACTGGGCATCACGTTGAAAGCCATTCCCACACGACTCAGTTCGTTTATCCGGATTCTCTTTTTCGGTCTGCTGATCGGACTCAGCGTCACCATGGTGCTGAACACGGTATACAACGACAAGGTCTATGCCCTGTCCATTTATGATTACATCAACCCGTTCCATGGATTTGAATTTCACCTGGGTAAAACAACAACCGACACCATCGTCAATTTCCTGCCATTGATCTTCACATTGATCCTGGCCATCCGTTATTATCGCCCCTTCTGCTATGCGGTCTGTCCGGTGGGTCTGTTCTCCCAGTGGCTGGAACCCATCGGCCTGTTCAAACTGACATTCCACAGGCACGCCTGCACGGATTGTGGCCGTTGCACAACAGAAACCGGCTGTCCGGCAGTTCCGGAAATCATGAAAGACGCGCAGATCCGCCCGGATTGCTTTGCCTGCAACCGGTGCGTCAATGTGTGTCCCACCAATGCATTGTCATGGGGATTGAAGAGCAGTTGTACGGGTGGTGAAACGGTAAGTCCGTCAGCGGACTGATTGCTGCGGAATCCAATATGTTCTTGGCGCATGGGTTGCAGGGATGCGACCCATGCTTTTTTCTGCGTAGGAAATCTGGCCGAATGCATACCGCGCCACCCGCCACTGGCCATCCGACTCCAGGATGCAGAGGATTTCCTCCTTGCAGGTTTCGCACGTCATCGAAAGCACTTCACACTCAATCCGTACCACGAGGATACCCTTAATGCCATGTTCCTCTGACAGCAGCTTCACTTCCCGGATGGTCCGTTTATCGACAGAGCCGAATGCGGTTCGCTTTCCTTCCAGGATCCGGGACCACACGAACCGGCTTGCAGAATCCTTCAACACCTGCGATGCCATGTCCCAGCTCTCCCCGTAGCCACCCATATCCACCAGTTCCAACCACGCCTCAGCGGCGCGCACGGCTTCCCGGGTGTTCCGGTTGGAATCATCTGCCAGGTACCAGCCCCCGGTTGCCAGAACGGCGACTGCCAGTATGCCCAATAACCAGGCCTTCATCTTTGGCCCCTGCCTGCTCTCGTCTTCAAAACAGTTACCCTCGGTTGCGTTGATTGCTCAATAGTAAGTACGCTGGAACGGTGTAATTCGTTCACACAAAATTCAGGAATTCTCTTCTTCTCCGGGGAACGCATTGCGGAAACGGAATCATCCCGGAGCTGTGATACAATGCCTCTCCGTAGGGGGAACAGGTGCTGAACACACTCATTTCAGACATATTTCAGGAACTACTGGCTGACCGGAAAGGCGCTGCACTGCCGCGATTCCCGGGTTCCATGTTAAGCCTGTTTGTTCTGCATATGAAATCACAGTCCGGGCGGAATATACTCATTCTCTCGGACAATGAGGAAACCCATCGCACATTGACACATGATATCCCGGATGCCGTTGTCATGCCGGAATCGGCGGTGATGCCATCTTCCTTCCTGTCACCGCATATGCGCACCAAGAGCCAGCTGTTTGAAGCACTCCATGCAATCACCACCGGCCGCCCGGCTGTCGTGATTGCTCATCCTTCTGCACTGGTCCATCATCTGCCAAACGCCGGCTACATGCGAAAACTCTTTCTCCAACCGACCATCGGAAAAGAGATTGACCTCTCGAGAACCGGACACCACCTGGCATCGGTCGGTTACGAGTCCGTCGATGTTGTCCGCGTCCGGGGCCAGTTTTCCCGACGGGGTGATATTCTGGATATTTATCCCATCAACGCCCCAGCCGCGGTACGAATGCAGGTGGATTTTGACATACTGGCGAGTATACGACAGCTTGACACGACATCCCAACGATCCGGTATATCGCTGGATCAGTTGTGGATCCCCCCGGTCAACCTGTACCTGGATTCAACAGAAAACAGGACGCAGTTCACCCGGGCGCTTGCTGAACGGTTTGACGATCCCGGGTTGGAGCTGTCCCTGAAAGAAAAACTGGCCCTGGTGGAAACCGGAAACCTGGAAGGTTTTGATCATTATTTCCATCTTTCCTGGGATGACCATGCGGGACCGGAAATGTTTGCAGAGCACCTGGTCCTTGTGGACGAACCGGCGACGGTCCGACGGGCCTGGGATGTCTATTTGAAGCAGCTGGCAGCCGACCATGCCGATGCCTTCCCACGGGGATACCTGTCCCTGGATCCGGACCGGGACATGACTGCCATGGATGAACTGTTATCACTGCTGGATCAACCGGACACGCTTCACCTGTCCATTCCGCCTCATGAAGTTGGATTCCATCGTCAATCGCCGGGGGGCAGCCTGACCGGGGTCATGGATGGCATCCGGGGGGCATTGGAGAAGGGACGGACGATTCTCGGTACCCGCGGCGAAGCGGAAGCAGAACGGCTGGGTAACCTGATGTTCGAAAACGCCGTTCCCTTTGTCCGGGATACCAACCGGACCGATGCGGTGCAGATCCTGCCGATTCCGTACCGTTCCGGCTTCTCCATCGATAACCGGCTTACCTATCTCTCCTCCCCGGAGCTGTTTCCTTCCGGCCGCAGACGTCCGCGGACCGCACCGTCACATGGGGCCTTCTTCTCCGACTTTTCCGATATCAAGCCCGGCGACTATGTGGTGCACGTGGATTATGGAATTGCCCGGTATGCCGGACTGCGCACCATGGCCGTAGCGGAAGTTGCCGAGGAGTGCCTGGAACTGACCTTCCGGGGCAGCGGCCGGGTCATGCTGCCGGTCAGCAAGCTTCATCTGTTGCAGAAATATCAGAATGCGGGCGGGGGTGACGTCCAGTTGTCTTCCCTGCGGACCGGCACGTGGCACAAACTGAAGAAACGGGTACGCCAGGAGGTGGCCCGGTATGCGGAAGAACTGCTCCATCATTATGCCCAGCGTAAACTGGCCACCGGTATCGCGTGTCCGGAGGACAGCATGTGGCAGGCAGACTTTGAGGGTCTGTTTCCATACGAGGAAACGGATGACCAACTGAAAGCCATCCAGGAAATCAAGGAAGACATGGAATCCACCACGCCGATGGACCGCCTGTTATGCGGTGACGTGGGATTCGGTAAAACCGAAGTGGCCATGCGTGCCGCGTTCAAATCCGTGGACGGCGGCCGCCAGGTGATGGTACTGGCCCCGACCACCGTACTTGCCTTCCAGCATCTGCAAACATTCAGCCGTCGTTTTGACCGGTTTCCCATCCGTATCGAAATGCTCTCCCGATTCGTGGAACCGGCCCGCCAGAAGGAAATCGTTCAACAGTTCCGGGAAGGGGAAATCGACATCCTGGTGGGAACGCACCGGATTTTCTCAAAGGACATCATTCCGAAAAAACTGGGTCTGCTGATCGTGGATGAAGAACAGAAATTCGGCGTACTGCACAAGGAAAAGCTGAAAATGCTCCGGAAAAACATCGATGTGCTGTCCCTCAGTGCCACCCCAATCCCCCGCACATTGAACATGTCGGTCATGGGCCTCAAGGACATCAGTATTATCGAATCACCGCCACGGGACCGCCTGGCCATCAACACCTATCACATTCCGTTCGATCCCATGACCATCGGCGAGGCCATGCAATTTGAATTGAAACGGGGCGGCCAGGTTTACGTGGTCAACAACCACATTCAGACCATTGACACCCTGGCCGACACCATCCGCAAGCTGTCACCGGAAGGTGCCCGGATCGCCGTCGCCCATGGACAGATGCCGGAAAAGGACCTGGAAACCATCATGCTGGACTTTTTCAGCGGTGACGTGGATATCCTGGTCAGCACCGCCATCATTGAGAACGGCATGGACGTGCCCCTTGCCAACACCATGTTAATCAACGAAGCCCATGCGTTCGGCCTGTCCCAGTTGTACCAGCTCAGGGGTCGGATCGGCCGGTCCGACCGGGCTGCCTACGCCTACCTGATCACCCCCGGCAGACACATGCTCACCGAAGATGCGCGCAAACGACTTCAGGCACTGGAAGAATTTTCCCACCTGGGCGCCGGTTTCCGGATCGCCATGCTGGACCTGGAATTGCGTGGTGCCGGGGAAATACTGGGCGATAAGCAAAGCGGTCACATGCAGTCCGTGGGGTTTGAGCTGTACCTGCAGATGCTGGAAGACGCGGTCCGGCAGCTGAAAGCCGACGGCGAAGCCACGGAAGTGGAAACCGTGCTGGAGATGGGGACCACGGGGGTTATTCCAACCGATTACATTGATGCACCATCCGTTCGGTTGGCATTCTACCGCCGGCTGACCATGGCCCATGACCCGGAAAAGCTGGCGGGTGTCATGGCGGAAATGGAAGACCGTTTCGGCCGGATCCCGGAACAGACCCGGATCCTGATTGCCGGACACCGGTTGAGACTGGCCGCCCGGAGACTGGGACTGGAAAGCCTGAGCCTGCGAAAGAACCAGGCCGTCCTGGTACCCGGGAATGCCCACCGGATCCACATCCCCAACCTGGTGGCCACGTTGCCCGAGCTTCCCGGTGCCACCCTGGATCCAACCGGACAGATCACCATCCCCCGACCCGCCCGGGAAACGGTCTACGATTTTATTCTTCGCGTCCAGCAATACCTGGTCCGGATCAGCCCGGACACCACCGCCACTGTACACTGAAACGGGCCGGAACAAACCGTCCCGGCCCGCCGTTGATTCAACTGGGAAAAATGACTATTTCAATTCAAACGTATCCAGCACCACACCGGTAATGCCGATGGCCTGTACCCGGACAGTGTCATCAACTTCCACCAGTATGAAATGATTCTCCCGGCCGAAGGACCGGATGTTGTCCCGCCAGGGAATTTCGTCCGCCAGCTCATAGTATGGCGCACCCGCGCCCCCGGTGATGATCTGCGTGATCGGTTGTTTCACCGGCCCGATTTCCGGGGTCACTTCCACCCGCGAATAATTGTGTTCGTCACCGAACATCATGAGCCGGACATTGTACCGGTCCAGCAGTCGCATCAGTTCATCCCGCCGTTCCACAATGTACCGGCGGTCAATACCCCGGTTGCGCTTGGGGTCGCCACCCCAGTACCACATGCCGTCTTTCATATGGGCACTGACCGGGTACGCCGGTTCATGGGTAAAGAAGAAGATGCGTTTGGCCTTTGGCCCTTCTGTCTTCAACACCTGTTCCAGCCATGCCATCTGTTTATCCATGATGTGACCTTCCAGGTTGCCCCCGTGCTTTTCCGGAAACTTACCGCCCACCCAGTAGTTTGAGTTGGCCATCACAAACAGACAGTCGCGCATGTGAAAGTAATACAGGTTTTCCCGGTAGGACGGCAGGCCGTCACGCTCCGAAAAATCAGCGTGGGTCGGATTCACGAAAACCCGTGCAAAGACATCCTCCGTCGAATGGGGCGGTTTCCGGTCAAAAAAAATATAGGGATTGTCCGCGTACTGGATCACCAGCGCCTCATGGTTGCCGATACCTTCAAACACCGGCACCCTGGCCGCCACCGGCTCGGAGATCCATGCCCAGGATTTCAACTCCCGCTCAAATTCATCTTCTTTCTGTGTATACCCGTCCACCAGGTCTCCCGGAAAAACCACGAGGTCAATGTTCCGATGATAGGCATCCAGGAACAGGTCGCCAAGCACCCGGCCATTTACCGCCTGCTGGTTGAATTCCGCGCCCCCGGCAACGGAACGGGAATCGCTCATCACCGCGAAGCGGAACGGTCCCTTGTCCCGGATCTCCACATCAAACACCCGTGGGTCCCCACTGATGGTATATTGATGCTTGCCGGGAGCCAGGGCACCAACCGGGATTTCATGACGTTTCTGCTTCTGCGCCGAAACAACTGCTTTCCCATCCATGACAATGGTTGCCGCGTCCGGTTCCAGCAACTCGAGGGAGATGACATAGTTGTCCGGTTCCGGCCGATCCAGGTAGGGACCATGGATCACGGTGTTGACCGGATTGCCCTCCCCGTCCAGCAGGATCCGGGACTGGTAGGATTCGGGGCGACCCTTTTCATCGGTCAGGTTCAGCTTGTAATACAACAGGGAACGGTCCCCGGTAAAATGTCCCTTCAACCGGCCCAATCCCACCTTCAGGTTGAATTGTTTCGCCGCCGGGGTCGCGGAACTGTCGCGTCGATAGGTGGGCCGCAACGCGTCCGGACGGGGCAGAAATCCCACCGTCAGGTAGGCACTGCTCACCATATCGGTGCAGACCACGTCAAACACCAGGTTGTTCTTCACCCGGCTGACGGACACCCTGGGCATCAGCGTCAGGTATCGCTCCGGCATGGGCTTGTCCGGCATTTCCGGCACCTGGGCCAGTGAAACGACCCCGGTGCACAACAGCAACAGGACAACAAACAGTCTGCGCATCAATGTGCTCCTTTCCCCTTGGGCTTCTCGTTCCAGATCCGGGTCAACAGGTAGAACCCGAGAATGGCAAACGGCAACAGGAACAGCGGCCACCAGTGCCAGTTTTTCGTGGTAATCCAGCCCAGTGCAAAGGACTGGACGCCGGTGCCCAGGTAAACGAACCCGTCAATCATGCCCACCGCAGTGGCCGCGCCTTTCCGGCCACCGAAATCCATGGTGGCCGTACCGGACAACAGGCCATGGGTCCCGATTACACAAGTGGACACAAGGAATACAATGGCCCCCAGTATCCAGATATTGTTCAATGAGAAGAACATGAACAGCAATACAGCCGCCAGGATCCCGTACAATCCACCCGCTGCCGGCGCCCGGCGCGACTGGAAGAACAGGTCGCTGACCCAACCGGCCACGTTACCGCCAATCACACCGGCCACCATGAGAATGCCACCCCAGCCGCCCAGCATAAACGGTGCCAGGAACACCAGAGCACCGGAAATGATGAGCCAGGCCCGTCGCTTACCCGATGCCTTGATGGCCAGCAGGAACAACACAACAGCTGCCGCAAAAATCGCGCCGATCAGCTGCCAGTTTCCCCAGGAGCCGTTACGGAACATGTGTTCGGATGGTAACTGAAGGACTTCCTTTGCATAGATCGGGAACCAGTGCATCACGCCGTTGCGCAGCACACCGGTGCAGAATTCGACCAGTGCGATGGTCAGAATGATCGGATTGGTCACCACCCGCTTCATGATCTGAAGGATGGGAATGTCCACACCTTCTTCGCCACTGCTGGCATCCCCCGTATCAAAGTCCTCATGACCGGCCTGGCCGGGACTGTCTTTCAGCAGGAAGAGCTCCACAACAAACATGGCCAGCAGTATCGCCGCCGGCACAAAGAACACCAGCTTGGTGGACGTAATGCCACCGGTGGCAAATCCCAGAATCCATCCATTGACGGTGAACGCGAAAAAGATACCACTGGAAATCATGGTGCCGAAAATACCGGAGAACCCGCCGCGCTCATTGACATGGAACCAGTGGGCATTGACCTTGACAATGGACAGGGCACCAAAACTCTGAAAATACATGTTTACCGCATAGAGCACGGAAAAAACCGTGCGAATGTTGGTACCACCCGGCGCATTCACGTCGATACCGGCAATGGTTGTCCCCATCAGGATGTTCATGATGGCAGACCCCATGACGGCAATCAGCATGCCTTTCTTGCCACCAATTTTGTCTGTCAGCGGGCCATTGATCAGAAATGCGAATGCATATGTCACGGTTCCGATACCGAAAATGATACCGAAATCGGCCTTGGTCATGATGTCGCCCAGGGCGATCTTGGACACGGTCAGGTTATAACGTCCCATGTAGAGAAAGGCATAGGCCAGTCCCAGGGGAAACCAGTTGAGAAAGCGCCGCACCCGGAATGCTTTGCTGTGTTCAATCATTATCGGCTCCGGCTATACCGTTCCCAGAGCTTGCCCAGCACTTCCTGGAGATGGGGGCGGATTTCTTCCGGGTCGTCGGTTTTTTCGGGCATATTGTCAAAGACACCGTACGGCACCTTACGGTCACCCACGTGAAGGAAGTCCGGGTCCGGACTGGTAAACGTATCCCAATCCGATTCCTTGTAGAGCATTTCCAGTTTCTTGTCTTCCAGGGCATGCTCCAGGATGGAGTCTGGCTTGTCCGGGTTGTAACGCCGCCGGTTTTTGCGCAGCGACTCTTCCCAGGTCACCGAGATATACAGGGTCGCCGCACGGGACAGCATAATGTCGGACAGGAAGGAATAGGCGTCCTTGAATCCGCCATGCTCGGTGCCCCGGGCAAATTCCACCAGCAATGTTTTGTTGGCGTGATAATCCGGGTTGTCCCGGAGGATCTTGTCATATTCCAGGTTCAGCTTCTTGATCAGGAAGTTCCAGAACCACTGTTCCTTGAAAATGTAACCGGGCAGCTTTTCCCCGTTGTATTCAAATTCCTTGTGGGAAATCAACCGGGGCAGGCCCATCTCTTCCAGGATGTCATCATCCTCAAACCGTTCCCATAAAATGGGAAAATCATCAATTTCCTCAAATTCACCAATATGATAGGTTGCCATCCGTTCCTCCAGGGGAACGTTCTTGAGAAAATCAATAATCTCGGATTTGCCCGCAGCAGGGCGTCCGTTGATGATCAGCACGTCAAACGTCTGGCGATTCATACGACCTCCCGTCAGTAAAAAAGACTGAAAATATGATAGCGGATCATGGTTTCACTTTGTATACAAAATGGAAAGAAGTCGAGAAGAAACGCGGATTCAGTTTTCGTCCGGCAGGTCCTTGATCATGACCCGGCTCCTGCGCAGAATCAGAATGGACACCACCATGAGGAAAATGATCCCGGCTTCGATGGCCAGGTCAACCATAACCGGTGAAAGCAACCCGCCCTCATGGCCGGCACCGGGCACTTCCATACTGACAACCAGTACCTTCCGGACCGAGGAAATGATGGCGATAATCAGGAATGCTTCCACGGACAGCTTGTGGGTCTTGATGTAGTTTTTCAGTGTCCAGAGAATTTCCAGGATGATCATGATCAGCAGCAGGTGGTGGACCAGGGTCATGGTGATGTCCACCACGCCCTCTCCATGAATGAACTCCTGGACAACGTCCACACAGGTGAAAATAGTCAGCGCCAGCCCGCTGAACAGCAGAATGTATGCAATGAAAACGTTCAGCCACTCGTAGAGCCGTTCCATCCATTTCACAAGCAACCGGGTGTCCGTTTCTCGATTCATGGAGCCATTATAGCAAATTAGTGGACCCAACCCGCACAAAATAAAAGGACCGGGAAAACCCGGCCCTTGTGGATTCGATCACAGGAGAACTATTTGTAAAAATTCACGATCGTTTCAACTACGAAATCCTTCATCTCCGCTGTCAATTCCGGATAGATGGGCAGTGCCACCGTTTCCAGTGCAGCCTGTTCGGATACCGGCAGGTCACCCTGCTTGTAACCCAGGTATGCAAAGCACTGCTGCAGGTGAAGAGGAACCGGATAGTAGATAGCACAGCCGATCTGGTTTTCCCGAAGATGGTCAATCAGACCGTCCCGGTTCTTCACCCGGAGAATATACTGGTTGTAGATATGGCGGTTGCCTGGAACCGCATGGGGTGTGGCAACAACACCGTCACAACCGGCTGCTGCGAATGCTTCATTGTAATAATCGGCGTTTGCCTGGCGACCGGCCGTCCAGTTGTCCAGATGTTTCAGCTTGATTTCCAGAACGGCTGCCTGCAGCGCGTCCAGCCGGGAGTTGAAGCCGACTTCATCATGATAATAGCGGGTGGATTCACCGTGCATCCGCAGGGACTTCAACCGCTTGGCCATGGCCTCATCATTGGTGGTCAATGCACCGCCATCGCCGAACGCACCCAGGTTTTTACTGGGGAAAAAAGAGAAACAACCCACGTTGCCCATGTTGCCGGCACGCTTGTTCAAGGTGCCGTCTTCAGAGCCCACAGACTGGGCAGCGTCTTCCACCACGGGCAGGCCGTACTGGTTGGCGATTTCCAGGATCGCGTTCATGTCCGCCGTCTGACCGTACAGGTGTACCGGGCAGATGGCACCGATCCGACGACCGGAAACCTTGTTGAACAGCCCGCCATCACGCTTCTCCCCGTTCTCCGCCAGCCATGCTGCCAGCTGATTGGGATCCAGGTTGTAGGTCTTTTCGTCAATATCCAGAAATACGGGAACCGCACACATACGGGCAATCGCCCCGGCCGTGGCAAAGAACGTGTATGGCGTGGTCAACACTTCCACGTCCTGCTTGACGTCCACTGCCATCAATGCCAATACAAGGGCATCCGAACCGGACGCGCAGCCGACCGCATAACGGGTGCCGCAATATTCCGCCAGTTTTTCTTCAAAGGACTGAACATCCGGTCCCAGGATGAAATATTGCCGATCACAGATATCCTGGATCTTGGGGTCAATTTCGTTCTTTATCGCACGGTACTGAATCTTCAGGTCAAGTAAGGGTACCTGCATGGTTCACCTCTCTATCAAAGTCGTGAACCACCTTACCCTATTTTCTGTTCAGCTTCCACAGAAAAGCACGGAAACCGCGGATCCGCTCATACCGCAGCCGTGCCGTTTTTACATGTGGCGGCAATTGACCGGGGACCGCGTTGTCCCACATGTCCAGCCGGTCCATTTTGTCAAACGACCGGAACAGCCGTGCCCAAATCCGTACCCGCTGTTTTGTGCCAAGTGATCCGGTGGCACGTGCTGCCTTGTCGAAATCCAGCATCCGGAAGGTCTCGTCCGATGACCGGTAGAGAATGTTCTTGATGTTCAGATCCGGATGGATCAGGCCCGCATCGAAAAAAGCTTCCAAAAAACATACCAGCCCGGCGGCCATGTTCACGGTGACTTCATCGACGGCCGACAGATCCATGGCATCGCATTCCCGGACCGTCACCAGCCCCTGCCGATAAACCGGACCTGTCCCGGCAGTCCAGGCCAGCACCGGCCGAACGACCGGCAGCCCCATGTCCTGCAAGTCTTCCAACAACCGGCATTCCCGCAACGCACGGGGATTCCGTTCCCAGAAACGATCCCGGAGGACCGCCCGCAGGATGCCCCCATGGTGGAACGTTCGTTCCAGGCACGGCATGCCCTGCAACTCCCCCTGCCTGAGGGGTTTTCTGCCTGCCAGGTTTGTGGTCGTCAAGCCATTGAAAAACGCGGCCAGCTGGTCCGCTGAAATGGTCATGTCACGGGCGGGAAATACCCGTCGTCCGTTAACCGGGATAAATTGCCCGCACATGCTCGTTGAGTACCGGCAGATCATCATCCAGGATGGTCCGCATATCCAGCAGGAAACGATTGTCTTCAATCCTGCCCACCACCGGCGGCGTCACATTCCGAAACGTCCGCGACAGTTTGTCTGCCGAATGAACCGGATGTGTCAGCGAGAGGGCAATGCTGGATAATTCCTGTTCCGGTGTTGTGCCACCGCCCACCTTGGCCCGGCTTTCCACAACTTCAATATAGTCACGGATCCCCGCAGGCAGATAGCTCCTGAACTTGACCGCCCGGTTTCGCAATTCATCTGCGGTGATATACAACATATTCCAGGTCGGGATCTGGTCAAACCGCTCCGTGAGATATAGAATCAACTGTTTCTCCAATGCCGAATAGGTGAGCTTGTCCACCCGGAGTGCACGCAGCAGATGGTTCGCCCGTATCTCCTTCATCAGCTTGGCCCGACCGATTATGATTCCGGACTGGATGCCGCCGAAGAGCTTGTCTCCACTGAACGAAACCAGTCCCACCCCGGCGGTGATGGAATCCCGGACTTCGGGCTCATCCATGAGTTTCAACTGCTTCAGGTCATGGATATTGCCACTGCCCATGTCTTCCGCAAAAGGCACCCGTTTTTCCGCGCAAAGGGCCGCCAGGTCCTTGGCATCCACCGAAGATGTGAACCCGGTCAGGCGATAGTTGCTGGGATGGACCTTGAGCACCAGGCCCGTCTCTTTTCCAATTGCGCTGGCATAGTCTTTCAGGTGGGTCTTGTTGGTTGTCCCCACTTCCACCAGCCTGGCACCGGCTTTCTTCATGATTTCCGGGATCCGGAAAGAGCCGCCGATTTCCACCAGTTCACCCCGGGAAACAACCACCTCTTTTCCTTCGGCAAAGGTGTTGATCATGAGCATTACGGCAGCAGCATTGTTGTTGACCACGCAGGCGGACTCCACGTTGAAGAACCGTGCCAGCAGCCGTTCCGCATGCAGGTCACGGTGTCCCCGCTCCCCGGCCTTGAGATCATATTCCAGGTTGCAATAATGGGTGGCCATGGCACGCATATGGTCCAGCACCGCTGCCGGCAGCACCGCCCGGCCCAGGTTGGTATGGATAATGATCCCGGTACCGTTGATTACCCGTTTCAGGGATGGTGCAACTGCATCGGCCAGCTCGGAACGGACACCCCGGATCACCGCTTCGTCAATATCCTTGGGCGCTTTACCTTCCCGCACCCGCTCCCGCAACTTACGCAATGAATTCTGAACTGCACCCTTGACCAGGTTCCTGCCGAAACGGTCGGTCAGGTCTGCAACCCGTGACCACCCCAGGACTACGTCCACCTTGGGAATTCGCCGCAATTCATCATTCATCGCCGAATACCTCCTGCCGGGTTTCTTCAAACCGGTGCTTGCCGCACGCCATCATGAATGTACCGGGTGCGATTGCCCTTGCCTGTTCAATTGCCATATCGGCCAGCAAACGGATGTCCCACTGGGCATGCTCATCCGAGCGCAGCCGGGCGAAATGATACAACTCACGGGCATTCACCGTAAACAACACCCGTCTCCGGTGGCCGTTTGTCAGCACATAATCCGCGGCATCTGCATTCGTTTCCTTCAGTTTATCATGCGCCGCATCCACTTCCGCAATCAGCTTGTAATAGCCCGTTTCCACGCAGGCATCATAGAACGTATCCGGTGTGGTCACCCCGAGGGATCTGTCATACGGCTGGGTCAGAATGGTACCCATCCGGTGGCGCTTCAACTGGGCAAAGGCGGTTGCAGATAATATCATTTCAAAACAGAACCAGCTGTTCTCAAATTCACGCCGGACCCCATGGTAGCTCTTCATATTCCGGAACAATTCCTTGAACAGGGACAGCCGCCGCTCGGTTGTCATGGCAGCGGCCGCATCAACGGACTGCTGCATGGACCCATTCCCCAGGTGAAACAACAGGGCCGCCAGGATCCGCTGATCCGGGTCAGATGCGTGGTCCAGCAGTTTGACCGGTTCAACCGGCCCAGCCGACAACTGCGGCACCGTGCTCCCGATGATGTTTCCCAGACGTTCATTGTCAAAATGATACGCTTCCGGCTCGGTATACTTGACCAGCGAGGGGACCAGATGATGGCAGCAACCATGCAGTTGCCGGGCCATCTCCCGAACCTCGGCCAATGGCACCGCGGACAGTTTCTGGACCATGTTTTCCAGCGTCCTGGCGTTCACCGTCATACCCAACTGGCCGCGAATGGCGAGGGCCAGTCCATACCGGCCGTCTTCTTTTGCCTTCAAGGATGCTTCTTTCGGATCTTCCCCGTGGTCTGTCAATGCCTTTTCGATTTCCCGGTATGCATACCGGTAAAACGCATTCTGTTTTTCCACGGTATCCAGGAACAGGGCCTTTGTCTCCGGTGTGTCCAGCTCCACCGGGAGAATCCCGTCGTCATCCATTCGAATGTATCGCTGGGATTTTTCGGTATAGGATGCCAGTCGGAAATGCTGGAGATATTCAATCGCCAGACGGGAAACGCCGATTACGTCAAAGTTGAAGCAGGCATGTTCCGCCACCGAACCGTGTCCCAGTCCGAACACAATGGTTTCATTGGATTTTCGTGCCTTTTCCACTGCTTCCCGGGATTCCACCCGCAGCAGATTCACATCGGCGGGATTTCGGCTGATGCGGGCGTAAGCGGCGGAGATGGTTTCCGGTGTCAGGGCATCCGGGTCCACCTGCTCCCCGGCCCGAAGCTGCTCCACAAGATCAATGTCCACATTCATACCGGCTAATAATATCTTCATGATCATCCATTATACGGCAGGGTGCATGTGCGTCAATCGGGGAGTCAGAAAAAGGGCCGGTTTCCCGGCCCCCTCGTCCGGGTTTATCGGAATTTGAAATGAATGGTCACACGCATCTGCACATCCACCGGTCGGCCATGGAAATGGCCCGGTTCGAATTCAAGCCGGCGAACCGCCCGCAATGCTTCGTTGCAGAACCAGGAATACGGTTTCAGATCCCCGCCGATGACCTGTGCCGCATCCACTGTGCCATCCGCCCGGAGAATCATCTCCACCACCACGAAGCCGGACAGCCGGGATGCCACACCCAGCTCCGGATAATGCACGTTGCGCTGGAGCTGCGCCATGTCATATACCGGATTCACCAAGCCCCAAGTATCGGCATTGAATATCCGATCGGGTTCCGGTGGCTCCAGTACGCCCGGGTCAATCCAACCCCGCTCAATATACGGAACATCACCGGGATCCGGCTCAATCACCGCCAATGGCTCCGGATCCAGGGGATCCGGATCCGGGACCGGAATTCTGGGCTTCGGCTTGATCAGATCGACCGCTTCCACTTCATCGCGTTCCGGTGGCTTCACCAGAACTCGAATGATATCCGGTGTCTTCACTTTCGGAGCCTCCGGCGGGGGAGCTTTGGGGAAAACGACAACCACCAGTGCAATGTGGATCAGCAGGGCCACCAGTATTGCTGTGTTGCGCACCTGCTTCTCCGCAGCGGTCAGTCCCGAGGACAGGACAATGCTGTCGCTGCCTGCCGGTACCGACCATTTGGGTTCCAGTTTGTTCATAACCACCTCCCACGGGATTTTGCGGAATTTTCCGCTCCTTTTCGCACAATCCATCTTCGAACTCATGTTGTTGTTTTATCTTGTTTTATGAGTGAATGCCTATTCACAATATGTTCCTTTTTCTGATTTTGTCAACTTTTTTGCCAACAATCGTTAAAAGTACAATCCATACCAGAGTAAACCACTACCAACCGTCATGAATACGTCAAAAGGTGTAGACAATTGAAGAAAATAGGCCGATTTCTGCTCCTGCGGGTGGATTTTTCTGTCCTTTGCACGTCAATTCTGATATAAATCGCCCATCCATTGAGACGACCCGGAGGAGGAAAACCCAATGACCCTGAATCGTCACTACATGAGCGTACGGAAACGGATAGTCAGACTGCTGACTCTTGTTCTCTGTCTGTCCGCAAGCACCGTTATCCTGGCCCTTGAACCACCGACACCGGAACAAGTCAAACAATATCGTGCGGACGGTACAATGGCCGCTCGTGTTGAACTGGCCAAGTCCTATGGGAACCACAAAATGTCGCCGGAGCTGATGGCACATATCCGGTATAAACTCCGGAAGCTGGTTGCAGAAGCCACTGGCGATATCAAGGCAGCCGCCCGGATGAAAACACCGCCAACCGGTTGGCGAAACATGCCTACGGTTGGAACAGTACAGGTTCCGGTATTCCTGGTGGCATTTGCCGATTATCCGGCTTACAACGAAGCTGCATACGTGGAAGACAAGATTTCCGGAGACGGTGTCCCCGAGGACTATCCCCGGGAAAGTCTCCATGAATACTATGACCGGTCATCTTACGGTCAACTGGACATCCAGGCTGACATATACGGCTGGTATACCACCGCTTACAACCGTTCTGAAGTGATCGAAAACAGCACCGGCCGGGAAAACCTGATCAAGGAAGTCATCCAGAACTTCGACACCGAAGCTGATTTTTCCGTTTATGACAACGACGGCAACGGCGCTATTGATTATTTTGCCATCATCTGGGCCGGTCCCCATGGGGAATGGGCGGAATTCTGGTGGGGCTACCAGACCCATTTTCAGGACAGTTCATTCACGATTGATGGCGTCGGCCTGGATGCCTATTCCTGGCAATGGGAAACGAAAAATTATCCGGAGACCTATGACCCGGAAACTACGGTAGACGTAGCGTTCAAGGTCAGTACCTTGATTCATGAAACCGGACATGCCCTGGGCCTGCCGGACTACTATGACTATGACGGAGACATCGGACCCGACGGGGGCGTCGGCCGCCTGGACATGATGGCCGGCTCATGGGGCGATCACAACTGCTTCAGCAAATGGGTGCTGGACTGGATCACACCGGCTGTTCAAACCAATGGTATTCAGACCCACACCCTGAACCCGGCGGCAACGTCCGGTGATGCGGTTATCTTCATGCCGGGTATCGCCGGAGACACCCCGTTTGATGAATATTTCATGGTCCAGTACAGGACCCGGGAAGACAATGATGCCACCTACCCCAATGACGGCCTGCTGATCTGGCATGTGAATGCGGAACTGTATGGCGGCGGGTACAACTATGTTTATGATAACTCCTACACCGAGTTCAAGCTCCTGCGGCTGATGGAAGCGGATGGTCTGGAACAGATTGAACAGGGCTTCCAGGCAAACGCCGGCGATTATTATCTGCCCGGCAATACATTCACCCCCATGTCCACACCCAACAGCAACCGCTATGACGGAGAGACCAGCCGTCTCTGGATCAATGACATCACACAAAACAGCGGTACCATCTCGTTCGCAGCCGAGTTTGCGGGCATCCCGGTATTCCTGCCCCATTACACCATCCGGTCCGGTATCTGGTCTACCCGGTTGTCCATGTCCAACGAAGACCCGGTGCCGGCATTCGTTAAACTGACCGCATATGGCCCGGATGGTGTGGAAGCGGGTGAAACCAACTTCGAACTGCCCAGCGGCGGCGGCATGACCGACCTGGTGGATAACCTGTTCCCCGTTGCCCTGCCGGATACCGGATGGATCAAAGTGGCCGTTGACGGTGACCTGGTTTCCAGCCTGATGACCTTCCAGTATCTACCCACTGGCGCCGCATCCAGCCTGACCCTTACACCCACACCCGGATCCAAACTGATCTTTCCGCTGATTGAACACGTGGATGGCCGCACCACGGGATTCAGCCTGGTCAACCTGGGCGACCTTCCGTCCAGCTTCAGTGTCAAGCTGCAGGGAACAGACGGGACCACGATTGCCATGAAGCTGCACGCCCTGCAACCCGGAGAAAAAATGGTCGCCATGCTCGAAGAATACTTCGGGGTCACACTCCCGGAACGGGCCATTCTCAAAGTGCAGGGTGATGGTTCCCTTGCCGGTTTCGCTTTAACCTTTACGGAAGGGAACACCAACGTCATCGCCGTACCAGCCAATATTCTCGAATAACACCTATCGGGGGGGCAGCCAATGCCCCCCTTTCTTTCCCCTGCAACCCCCGTCACATCTGCAACATCATTCCATTTGCTCATTGTCTGGCGAACAGATTCCGATTATGATAGTCACATGAGTCAATTTGATCTACGCCTGCTTGTGGGCTGGGGTTTTTTCCTGGCTTTCATCATTATCGCCATATATGCCATCGTCGTAAAGAAGTTGCGGAACATGGCGACAGAAGACCACCTCAAGGAAGCCCCGGACTTCATGCTGGAGAACATCAGGGGAACCCTTCACCAGCGCAGAGAAATGTCCCGGGAGCTGGAACGCAAAGAACAACTGAATGACGAGATTCTGAGACAGATTGATATCGGCATTGCCATTCTGGATGGGATGAAAGTCGTCCGTTCGGTGAATCCCCGCTTCCTCAGCCTCTTCAACCTTGCACCGGATACCGTCGGAAAATCCATCATGAGCTGGAAAGACCAGGTGCCCGCTCTTTTCGATTTCGTCCGTGCACTCCAGGCCCATTCAACCGACACGGTCACACCCACAGACATCACTTACCGCGGTGCTGCCATCCGCCTCCGGTCTGTACAAATGCAGCTGGAGACGGGCGGTTACCTGGTGCTTGCCGAGGATGTGACCGAAATCGAAGCCGCCAAGCGCCAGCTTGAATTAAAGAAAAGACTGGAAATACTCGGGGAAATGTCCGCCGGTATCGCCCATGAATTCAGAAACGGGCTCTCCACACTCATGGGATACACACAAATGATTCTGGCATCCGGGGAACAGCCTGGTGACACGGTGGAACATGCGGAACATATTCTGGATGAGGCCCGAACAATGAATCTGATGGTAGACCGGTTTCTCCTGTTTGCCAAGCCGCTGGAAACATCGGAAACCGCATTTTCCGGTAAGGACCTGTCCGAAGACATTCAACGGATCAGTGAAAATGTCAAACACGACATTGACTGCGACATAGACCCCGACTGTACGCTGACAACAGACCGTGTTCTCCTGCGGAACTGTCTGGACAACCTGATCCGAAACAGTATCCAGCACTTTAGCGATGAAACCGGAAAGGTCCGGATCACGGCGGAAACGCAGCAGGATCGGACAGTCATCACGGTAGTGGATAATGGTCCGGGAATGGACGAAGAAACCTTGAAGAAAGCATCCATTCCGTTTTTCACCACGCGAAACGATGGAACCGGACTGGGACTGGCCATCTGCGAAAAAATTATCACCCGCCTGGGTGGAACCCTTACCATCGCGTCCGCTCCGGGTGCAGGTACAACGGTGACCATAGCCCTATGACAAGAATACTGATTATCGAAGACCGGGACAGCCTCCGGGACATGCTGGTAACATTCCTGAAAGACCATGAAGTACTGGCCGTTCCCTCGGCCGAGGAAGCCATCCCGCTGTTGATTCATGTACCGGAAATTGTTTTGTGCGATCAGAAACTCCCCGGCATGAACGGTATCGACTTTATCCGGGAACATCGCGATTCACTGGCCGAGTCCCTGGTCATCATCATGACGGCATTCGGCGATATCCCCACTGCCGTGGCCGCCATGAAAGCGGGCGCCCACGAATTCCTGCCCAAGCCCCTGGACCTGTCCCACCTGGAACTGGTACTGGACCGGTGCAGGGAACTCCTCCGCCTGCGGCGCCTGCGTCCCGGCATCGGACCCGAAAGCATGGTGGCAGAGTCACCTGAAATCAAACAGGTACTGGATCTGGCAGCCAAATATGCAAAAACAGACCACCCCATCCTGATCAGCGGTGAATCCGGATCGGGGAAAGAGATGCTGGCGCGCTGGATTCATCAGCATTCCGGCAGATCTGGCGGTCCGTTCCAGGCCGTCAATTGCGCCGCCATACCGGAAGGACTACTGGAATCCGAGCTCTACGGGCATGTTCCCGGCGCCTTTACCGGGGCTACCCGTCGTCGTACCGGTCAGCTGGAGCAGGCTGCCGGCGGCACCCTGTTCCTGGACGAAATCGGGGCTACCGGTCCGGCTTTCCAGGCCAAGATTCTCCGCAGCGTCGAAACCGGGGAATTCTGCCCGCTGGGTGAGACGCAGATCCGCCATACCAGTGCCCGGTTTGTCCTGGCCACCAACCGTGACCTGCAGCAGATGATCCGGGAAGGTCAGTTCCGGGAAGACCTGTATCATCGGATCGGCAGTTTCCATCTCAACCTGCCGCCGCTGCGGGAACGAAAATCCGACATCATTCCACTGGCTACCCGTTTCGCAGACACCATCGGCACCCAGGTCAACGGTGAACCCCTGAAACTGTCTCCAGACGTATTGGCTGATTTACGTGGCCGTCCCTGGCCCGGCAATATCCGTGAACTCCGGAATACAATTGAGCGCTGGGCAATCCTGGGACCGGACATCCCGTCCACTGTCGAATCCACCCCCGTCCGTAGCTCGGTAACCGTGGAACTGGCCGGACGGACATGGGACGCGGTCAAGGATGAAGTGGAAGCTGCCCTTCTGAAACGGGCGCTCCAGGAACACAAGGGCAACAAGCTGGCTGCCAGCCGCCAGCTGAACATGAATTACAAGACCCTGCTGAGCCGGCTGCGTAAACTGGGACTGGACACATGATCAACCTGCTGGTTCTTGTCCTGCTGGGCTACTGGCCGCTGGAGGTCAATCATGGCGTTACCGGTACATTTACTGAATTCCGGAATGGTCATGTTCACGCAGGCGTTGATTTTTCCACTGCCGGACAGATTGGCCTGCCGGTCACCTGTTTTGCGGACGGAGAAATCTATCGCATCAAGGTGCAATATCGGGGGTATGGAAACGTAATCTATGTCCGACATGAATCGAAAGGCCTGATTTCCGTCTACGGACACCTGGATCATTTCATGCCGGCGGTCGAAGACATCGCCAACCGGTTTCGAAAAGCGCGAAAAACCCGCTATCCCGGTGACATCATGCTGACACACCCCATTCCCGTGCAACAGGGTCAGTGGCTGGGTGATTCCGGTGAATCCGGGGTCGGCTGGCCCCATTTTCACTTTGAACTGCGGGACGCTGGAAACCGACCCGTGGATCCCGGGCGCTATGGTTTCCACATGGATCATGACACCGTAGCCCCGAAATTTCATGCACTGAATCTCTATCCCGAAACACCATTCTCCGCGCTGAATGGCGAAAACAAGCCGGCGAGTGTACGGGTGAAACGAGCCGGACCCGGTCGATACACATTCACCACAGTCCAAATCGAAGGGCCTGTCCTGCTGTCCGTATCGGTGGATGACCGTGACGGCATCAAGGGTCCGCTTGGGCTCCGATCCGTCCGGTTGGAGATTGACGGCAAGAAACTGTACCGTTATGATGCGGGCCGCTTTTCATTTGACAACTGGTGGCAGTCTTCCGCCATCTATGACCTGGAACGCACGCGCCTGTCCCCTTCCCGTTATGCTTATAACCTGAATCGTATACCGGGGGCCTCGCTGGAATCACAACAGGGAAATGGGATATTGAAGCTGGAACCGGGCACCCACACCGTGACCATCCACGCGTCCGATTTCAACGACAACCAGTCCGTGCTGAACGGGATCTTTCAAGTCTCTGCTTCCCGTACAGCCAGGGACCCGCAAGCGACCGGCGGTACCAGCATCCTGATCAACCGGCAACTGGTGACGGCTGATGACCTCAAGCAGGCAAGACCGGTCACCATCAATGGACATACCTGGCAAATCATCGGTTACGGCCGGGAAGCCGGAATCCTCGAACTGGGCAACATGAAGACCATCGCCACCGGCTACGCTGCTTCGCAGCGCCTTCTATTCGGCCGGCCTGTCCAACCCTTTCAAAGCCCCCGCGGACTGAGACCGGTCGCGGACACGTTTGTCGAAATTGAACCGGGAACCTGCTTTCTCCGCTCACTGTCCCTGATCTCGTCCATTCCCGAATCCGACGCGAAACGGGCGGGCTGGTATCATTTTGATGGGGAAAAGAAAAAATGGAAATATCTGGATTCAAGCATACGCCCCGACACCGATAAGACCCGATCTGTGGAAGCCGCCCATTTCACCACTGCCACATTCGGCATGTTCCTGGATCATGCGGAACCGGTCATCCTCGATGGCCCTTACCGGTACAGGGATCGATTGGCCTGGAAAATTACCGACACGGGCAAAGGTGTAGATCCGGAGTCCCTGTTCCTCACCGATCCGGACGGAAATAGAATGGCAATCGATTATGACCCGGACCGGAAAATTGCATTCCTCCGGATGAAACCGAAACCAGGAATGTATCGAATTGAAGTTTCTGACAGGGCCGGCAACCGGGCAAGTGCCCGCGGCCGCTGGTCGCCCGGACAATAGCACCTACGGTGCTGATTCTCCACCACCGGACAGTTGAACAATGATGGCGCCATCACCGCCCATGGCACGGGGAGCCCGGCCGATCCATTCAATCCGATGTCCGTCCTGTTTCAGCATCCAGTTCCATACCGCTGTTCGCAATACACCCTGTTTTTCCGCATGCTTCCCCTTACCGGTCACAATACAGAGCAGCCGGTTACCCGCCCGCCGTTCACGGTCCAGGAACTGATCCACCAACTGGAGCGCCTCCTCCTTCCGCTTCAAGTGAAGATCCAGGGTTTCATCAACCGGAAACAGGCTCTTACGGGGAAGCTGACGCACCTGTGTCCGGTCAACAGCTTGTGGGAACTGGTTTTCTTCGGGAATTGTGTCGGACATCCTGTCCAGTGCGGTAAGAAATTCCTGTTTATCCTTCGCCGATTCAACGGACCCATCAGACCGGAATATCCGTCCCCATTCCGAGTCAGAGATCCGCTTCATTTTCTGCGCAGGATCAGGATCATCCGCCAGGAATCCCGGGAATCGTCAAGCGGGTTGTCCAGTTTGAAAGACCCGCACGCATCCATCAGTTCAAACACGCCGGAGCTGTCAATAAACATCCGCATTTCCTGATACAGATAGATACGATACCGGTCGGTCATCTCGATGGACATCACCTGCTCCCCATCTCGAACCATGATCTTCGGATTTGATCCGGTCTGATGGGTGATCACATCCACCGGGGAACGGAGATGGTCCCAGTCCACTTCTACTTCAATCTCCCCATCCTGCTCCACCCAGACATTGGTGGTGGAAGGGCGATTGGTGATGAAGTCACGGGGATGATTCAACTCGACAACATAGATACCACCCGGATCCAATGCTTCACCCAGGCAGTTGAAATGGTCCCGGACCTCCTGGTTGGTCAGCAGATAATTGAAACCGGTCAATAGATTAAATGCGATGCCGTAGGTACGTTTCACCCGGAATGACTCCATCCGGTCCACCCAGATATCGCAGGAAAGGCCGACGCTGCCGGCCTTTTCCTTTGCGTGTTCCACCATTCGATCAGACAAGTCAAATCCGTCCACCTCATAGCCCCGATCCGCCATTGTGATCAGGTGGGATCCGGTACCGCAGGCAATATCCAACATGTGCTGGTTTGCACAGGTGGCGAACAGACCGATCTTTTTTTCAATAAAGTCGCATTCGAGTTCCACATCGCGGTACCCGAATGCGACATCATAATACTTCGGATAGTTATACAAACTCATACTGAACCGCACAAATCAGCAACAACTATTCTTCGATTTCTTCGGATTCCTCTTCACCGGCCAGGTCATTTTCCACGCCCAGGCGGTCGCAGGCACCGGCGTACATCTGCAGCGCTGCTTTTTTCGCCTTCTGTAATTCCGCGAGTTTTTCCTTTACACGGGCCAGCTCTTCCTCAACGGAATTTTCGATTTCAGCGATTTCGTTCCGCAGATGTTTCCGCGTTTCTTCATAGAAGTTCTTCTGGTCATCACTCAGAAATGCCATATGGTTACCCCCTATAGGTTAGAATGTGAATGCCTGTGTCAAATAGACTTTTACGCGTACACCCTGCTTCACGGCTGGTGTAAACTTCGCCTTCTTCAACGCGTTTTGTACCGACGTATCCAGACCATGCCGACCCGGAATATTTCGGATAATACGGGTTTCAACAACGTCACCGTTTTCATCAATCAATGCCTGGGCCACGATGGTTCCGTGGATATTCATTCGACGCGCCATGGGTGTCACCCGCGGACGTATGGGACTTAACGGTTCCGGTGGTGTTACTTCACCTTCCACCAACGGTACCAGATCGCCTTCTTTCAGCTGCGGCCGAACCGGTTGTGTTATTGCATCAATGTCAACCGGTTGTTCCCCGGTTGCTGTTTCCTGTTCAGCCGGTGCCGGTTCCGGTTCTGTCGCTGCCGGTTCTTCCTGGACAGTTGGCTCTTCGGCCGGTTGATCCGCAGGCTGATCCGCCGGTTGATCCGCAGGCTGATCCGCCGGTTGATCCGCCGGTTGATCCGCAGGTTGATCCGCGGGCTGTTCCGCGGGCTGTTCCGCGGGCTGTTCCGTTGTCTGGGTCGGCTGCTCGGTTACCGGTTGCTGCGCCGCTGGTTCCGGTTCGCTTGTTGTCGCCGGTCGTGTGGCAGCGGGTTGCGGCTGGGTTGTTGCAGGTGCCGTTGTTGCGGGAGGCGTCGTGCGCGGCTGTTCATCCAGCAATTGCTCCTGCTCCGCCAGTTTCTGCCGGGTCAACTGTTCCACCAGTTTTTCCCTGTCAAATTCCATGGGCAGGCCCGTTTCCGGGTCAACCATCTGTGCACCGTCCACTGCATCGGTTTCCGTTTCCGCAACATCACCTGCAGCGGCATCGCCCGTGGCCGGATCGATTGCGGGCTGCGTCGTTTCCGGTGTTGCCACGGCTGCCTGGGGAGCCGGTTCTGTTGTTTTGTTGAACCCGCCGGAGAGGGCATACCATCCCACCACGCCGACAATAACAGCCACGACAACCAACGCCACATACAAACCTGTTCTGGATTCTGAACCCGAATCAGAAAGATGATCGATCATTTCTTCTTCATGACGTTCAACGTCCTCCAGGTCCGGCATGATGACGGTTCCAGTTTCCGACTTGCCACCCGTGTCTTCTTCCAGGTCATCCACACTCACAGATGCCACGTCGGCTTCCGCTTCCACCACCGGTTCCGGCACATCTTCCGGTTCCGCATCCAACGCAGATTGCTCGATGCGTACCGTTGCATCGGGAGACGCTTCCGGTTCTGTTACAGTCGCACCCGGCACGGTATACTTGCGGGTGATTTCCTCAATGGTATCTTTGTCACCTTCATACAGGGCGTTGACAAACTTCGCCAGGATCCGTTCATTCACCGCAAACGGGAGAGACTCCATCAGGTCATGGATATCGGACTCCATTTCCTTGGCACTCTGGTACCGCTCTTCAATGGTACTGGACAATGCCTGGCACACCAGGTCTTCCGTATCACTGGACACCAGCGGTTCGATTTCTCTCAGTCCGACATATTCCACATTGCGAACCCGTTCCAGAATACTCATTTCACTGTCCGCCAGGAAAGTCTTCTTGCCGGTCAATGATTCATACATCACTGAGCCCAGTGAGAACAGGTCGGAACGACTGTCGATTGACTTGCCATAGGCCTGTTCCGGCGACATGTAGAGGAGTTTGCCCTTCAGGGCACCTGCCTGGGTCTGGCTGGCCTTGGTCGCCGCCTTTGCAATGCCGAAGTCAACCAGCTTCACATCACCGCCACGGGAGATCAGGATGTTCTGGGGACTGATGTCCCGGTGAACAATCTGAAGGTCCTTCATGTCCAGACCTTTCTTGCGATGCGCATAGTCCAGGGCGCTGACAATCTTGCTGGCAATGAAAAGCACCAGCGGTTCCGGAATCCGGATTTCCTGTTTCGCACATTCTTTCAGGATATTCCGGAGGTCATACCCTTCCACATACTCCATGGCAATATAGAAGGAGCTTTCAATTTTCCCCAGATCATAAATCTGCGCAATATTGGGATGATTCAGCTGCGCTGCCAATTTGGCTTCGTCGATGAACATGGTAACGAAGTCTTCGTTATCGACCAGGTGGGAGAGGATTCGCTTGATGGCCACGATTTTCTGGAAACCCTGCACCCCGCGACGTTTTGCCTTGAACAGTTCTGCCATACCGCCGGTGGCAACCTTCTCCAGCAGCACATAGCTGCCGTATTCAATGCCGTCGCCGTCTTTGACCGGTTCCGGTTTGGCCGGGGCCTTTTCCCTGGCTTCCGGAACCGAAGATTCCACAACCGCCTCCTGCTGAACAACTTCAACCGGCTTCGGGGTTTCCGCAGGTTCCGGTTCCGGTTCCGGTTCCGGTTTGGGCTCCGGCTTCATCTTTTTCGCCTTTTTCTTTTCCACGTGGGGCGGTGTTTCTTCCAGCTTTCTGTCTGCTACCGGCTTATCGGACGCTTCCTCAGCTACTGCAGGTGTCGGAATTTTTGCCGGTTCCTCGGCTTCCACATCCTGGATCACATCACCGAAGATCTCTTCGGACGTCATCACAGGTTCTTCCACTGGTGCCGGCTTGGGTTTTTCCGTGCGGGGAGCTGTTGATACACCGGGAATCTTCCCGGACATGGTTTCTTCCAGGATTTCTTCCAGGCGCCGCTTGGCAGAAGCCTTCTTGTGCTTCTTGGCCGTCGGGGCTTCACCAACCGGTTTCAGGTGACGGGACACCATGGATTTGAACGCGTCATCATCATATGGCTCTTCCACATATTCCTTCACGCCATACTTGGTGATCGCTTCGTTCCGGTAGCGATTTCCCTTGTACACGGAAGTCACCATAATGATGGGCAGCCCGGCGTGCTCCGCATGCAGGCGGTTGGCCACTTCAAAACCGGACAGCTTGGGGAGCATCGGATCCAGGATGACCAGATCCGGTATGGATTCCGCTACCCTGTCCAGGGCCTCATTGCCGTTCCGGGCAGTGATAACCTCATGTCCCAGGTCGACCACCAGTTGATTCAGACGAGAAAGACTTTTCGGCTCATAATTGACGATCAGTACACGTTTTCCCATTAGATACCCCAACCGATTTGATTTTGAATTAACTATAGCACAATCAACGGTTCTTCCAAGTCAAAATGCACCCGTAAGCCATTCTCTGATAAGACTCACCCGTTTTTCCGGAGCCGTCCAAATTCAAACAGACCACCCGCATCCAGAATTTCCCGCTGAACGGCTGAAAATGGACGACCGCTTATGGAAATATCACCACTTGTGATGGTCCCGGTTTCCGTGTCCACCTGGGCAATCTCACCCGATTTCAAGCCGATATCTTCCACACCGGGAACTTCCATAATCGGCAACGCCGAGTTGATCGCGTTGCGCTTGTAAATCGCCCCGAAGGAAGGTGCGATGATCAGGGTGATCCCGAGGATTTTGAAGCAGTCCACCGCCTGTTGACGGGAAGAACCCGCGCCGAAATTTGCACCAGCCACAATCATGTCACCGGGTTGTGCCAGCTGGGCAAAGTTTTCCCACCCTTCCAGGTTGTCCAGTGCATACTGGCCCATCTTGTTGATATCGGTTTCCGCCAGGTACTGGTTGTGAAAGATCATGTCTGTATCAATATCCTGGATCAGGTGACCGTCACTGTCGGTCAACGCCCAGATACGTCCGCTGAGTTTCATGCCAATCCCTCCTTCTGGAAAAACGCAACCGGATCTGTAATGGTACCGTTCACCGCGCACACAGCTGCGGTGAGGGGACTTGCCAGGTAGGTGTCTCCTTCACCCTGCTTGCCCCGGAAATTCCGGTTGGAAGTGGAAATCTGGACTTCCCCCTTCCCCGTCATGCCGATCTGACCGGAGGCGCAACCGCCGCAACCGGGGTTGGAAACAATAACACCGGCCTTGTAGAAGATGTCTACCAATCCTTCGGAAAGCATCTGGCCA
Source organism: uncultured Holophagae bacterium (assembly GCA_964506215.1). Lineage (GTDB taxonomy): Bacteria > Acidobacteriota > Holophagae > Thermotomaculales > Thermotomaculaceae > CAZDKZ01. The sequence continues at coordinate 25,339 of CAZDKZ010000005.1, read as the reverse complement.
AAGACATCCCGGGTAGCCGGAACTGCTTTCACCATCACACCTTCTTTCACCGGGAACCGTTCGAACACCCGGGCCGCGGCACGGAAATCATCAATTCTTCCATTGGTGCAGGAACCGATGAACACCGCATCTACCGGCCGGCCGGCCACTTCCGAAACATTCTTGACATTATCCGGTTTCGGGGGACAGGCGATCTGTGCTTCCAGGCCTTCCAGATCAATCTCCACCACGGATTCATAAACAGCATCCGGATCCGCGTGAACGGCTTCAATGCTGCTGTCCCCGGTCACCGAACGGAAATGATCCAATACCGCATCATCCGGGGTAATAAAGCCGATAATACCGCCCATTTCAGTTACCATGCTGGACAAGGTAATCCGATCTGCAAGCGGCATGGCATCAATAACGTCTCCATAGAATTCCACGGAACGACCCAGCAAACCGCGGGAACCCAGCTTGCGCAATGCCCAGAGTGTCAAGTCCTTGGCGGTAATCGGGAATTCATACGGATTGCCTTTGAAAACAACTTTCATGGAGGGGGGGACCTCAAACCAGACGCGACCGGTCTTGAACGCAAACGCAATGTCCGCATCTCCCATTCCCTGACCGAAAACACCCACTGATCCCAGAATATTCAGATGACTGTCCGTTCCGATATAGGTGGAACCGGGTTGGCACAGGCCCTTTTCAATGGCTACGTGGGATCCGATACCCGCATCCACGTCATACACCTTGATGCCCCGTTTCCGGGAGAACAGGCGGCAGATATGCTGATTATTGGCGTATGGAATGTTGTTTGCCGGAACCACGCAGTCAAACGTAAAGAATGTACGGGCGGGATCATCCAGGTCCACATCTTCACCGTAAAATTCCGTCAGTTTCCGCACCACGTTGGGACCGCCGAAATCCCTAGCGGTACGCGCATCAATGTCCAGCCAGATCACGTTACCCGGTGCAACTTCATCCCGGGTGTGGTTCTTGAAAATCTTCTCAATGACCGTAAGACCCATGACACTCTCCCACAATTGATGACGACATTCTACCGGAGTTCCGTAACTGTTGCATCCGCTTTTTGAGCCATGAAAGTGAATTGGAAGGAGAGACTATTTCTTCAAACGAATTCGAAGGGATTTCATGCGAAGCCCATGTGCCGAAAGCCGCTCCAGAATCGTCTCTTCCTGGCTCCGAAATGCATCCAGGCATTCCCGGGATCGGACCGCAATGATCAGCACATTCCCATCGGTTCCCACGGGCTCGCCCCATTGATCCACTGGGGAGGGAACCACGGCCTTCCAGATGGAAGAGGCAAAGAGATGGGGCGGACAACCCAGTTTCAACAGGAAATCCGGTTGAATGGTCCGGAACGACTTACGCTGGCGTGCCACGACCCACCACCCGGTTTTTTCCGCCCTGCTTGGCCTGGTACATCCTGGAGTCCGCAGCCACCAGCATTTCCTGCGGGGTTGTGAAACGGGCCTCTTCCTGGGTGCTGACACCGAAACTGGCTGTCACCTGCAACTCGGTTGCACCGAAGCGGAATTGATGGGAACCGATCAGACTGCGCAGCTGCTCTGTCTTGTTGATGGCGTCGTCATACGGCGTATTCTTCATCATCACCACCAGTTCCTCTCCCCCGAACCGGGCAAAGAAATCGATTTCCCGCAACGATTGACGCACAATATGCGCCACATCCTTGAGAACCAGGTCCCCACAGGTGTGGCCATACTGATCGTTGACCTTCTTGAAATCATCCAGGTCAAAAAATGTCAACGATAATGGCAACTCCGCCCGCTTGTGGAACAGGAATTCCTTGCGGAAGTTCTCCTGGAAATAGGTCCTGTTGTACAGGCCTGTCAATGCGTCCCGGGTGGCTTTTTCAAACAGCATGCGGTTGATGTCCAGGTCAATCTGATCGGTAAACGCAAACTTGAAAACGCAGACATCCCCCAGGAACACGCGGTCGCCGTCCTGCAACTGCCGCACCTTGACTCGTTCCCCATTGACAAACGTGCCGTTGGTACTGTCCAGGTCCCGGACATACACACTCCTGGCCTGGCGAAACACGACACAGTGTTTTCGGGAAAGTGCCGTCAGATCCACCGATATCTGGTTCTCCGCACTGCGCCCCACCGAAATTTCCTCCGCGGGACGGATCTGGATCACCTTTCCCAGCAACTCGTTGACCAGCAGGGTCAGGGTCGGTGTGGTCTGTCTTTTCTGCAACATGTCCCGCCGCAGAGAATCCACCCGTATGATGTCCGTGCTGTCATATCGCTTCTTCATGGCCGGTATTGTACCAGATATCAATCCATCAGGAAGCACGTTACCGCATGTTCGCCATGTTTGCGCGTCGGCGGCGGCAGTTTGTCACAGGATGGCATGGCTTCCGGACACTGTGCCCGGAATGGGCATCGCTCATCCTGGCCCGCTTCCCCGTTATCGTCATCCGGTGCCAGTTCAAGCTCGGCTCCGGGTATCATCGCTTTGATGAGCAGCTTCGTGTAGGGATGCATCGGCTGCGAAAGTACATCACCTGTTGGACCTTGCTCGACGACGGTTCCATGCAACAGAATGGCCACCGTATCGCTGACCCGGTCAACCAGCTGAAGATCATGGGCGACCAGTACCATGGACAATCCCTGTTCCCGTTGAATCCGACGCAACAAATCCAGGATTCCCGCCCGTAACGGTGCATCCAGTGACGCCACGGGCTCATCAGCCACCAGCAGGTCCGGCTCCAGCGCAAGGGCCCGGGCAATACACACCCGCTGCAGTTCACCACCGGACACCCGTCCCGGTTCCCGTTTCATCAACGCAGGGTTCAGCCCGACCGTCCGCATCAGTTGCGACACATGGTCATCTACTGCGGAATTCTTGATCCCGTTATGAATTTCCAGGGGCTCCGCAATGATATCGCGGATGGTCATGAACGGATTGACCGCGGCAAACGGATCCTGAAATATCATCTGGATCCGCCTGCGAAACCGACGGTCCCACTGGCGGGCCGCCAGCGACCGTCCATCAACAATGATATCCCCATGATCCGGGACTTCCATTCCGGCAACCAGCCTGGCCAGCGTACTCTTACCGGCGCCCGATGCACCGGCCAGTGCCAGTGTCCGGCCCGGTTCCAGGTTCAGCGATACACCGTGAAGCGCACGAACCTGACCTGCCCGGATACGTCCCGGTGTCTTTGCATAGAACCGGCTTACGTTATTGACCTGGAGTATCGGTGACATTTCACCCATCCTGAATTCCGTTCCACCCGGGGTACCGGTTCATTTTCACACCGTTCCTGCCGCACAGGACATGACTCTCGATATCCGCAGAAGCCGTCCCGATGATTCCGTTCCCAGTTGTCCGGCACACTATCTGCTTTCCCGGCAATGGCATCCATCATTCGCCGGGTGAACGGATGACCGGGCTCCTGCAGTACCAGCGACGCATTCCCCTCCTCCACCATCTCGCCACCGACCATGACCGATATCCGATCGGTTTTCGGATCCAGGATACGTGCATCATGGGTAATGATCACCAGGCAACGGTTTTCTGATTCCCGCCGGATCAGCCCCATGACGCCAGCCGCGGTCACACCGTCCAGACCGGAAGTGGGCTCGTCCGCGATCAGCACATCCGGATTCAACATCAGTACCATGGCCAGATACACGCGCCGCGCCATCCCGCCGCTCAACTGAAAGGGATATTGTCGGTATACCAGTTCCGGTTCGGTGAAGGACATCCGGTTCAACCAGGACAGCACCTGACTGATACCATCCTCCCGATCCCGGACATTTCCGTGAACCCGAAGCGTCTCCAGCATCTGCTCACCGATCCGTGCCACAGGATCCAATGCCGGATGCGGATGCTGTAACAGCAGTCCGATACGCTTCCCGCGAAATGCGGCCAGCGCATCCGCATCATTGCAGGCCACCTCCGTGTCATCCAGCCACATGTGACCGGCTGTCACCTCAAATCCCGCAGGTAATAGGCCAAGAAGCGCTCTGGACAGCATGGTTTTCCCGGCCCCGGACGGACCGACCAGTCCAAGGGGTTCCCCCGGATACAAGTGAAAGGAGATATCCTGCAGCATGGGACCGCTGCGATTGGCCACGGACAGGTTGCGGACGCGCAATTCCGGCATCAGAACAGTTTCCTTTCGGGACTGGTCAGTCCAAAGAAACGATAGGCCCGATCGGTTACGCAACGTCCCCGGGGCGTCCGCTCCAGGAAACCTGCCTGGAGGAGATACGGTTCCACCACATCTTCAATGGTCTCCCGGTCTTCTGATATCGCTGCGGCCAGTGTACTGAGTCCCACCGGTCCGCCGCTGAAATTCTCGATGATTGTTGTCAACAGGCGCCGATCCACATCATCCAGTCCTTTTGCATCTACATCCATCCGGCCCAGACCGTGTTCAGCAATCTCCATGGTGATACTTCCGTCTCCCTTCACATCCGCGAAGTCACGGAGCCGTCGGAGCAACCGGTTGGCGATCCGGGGGGTTCCCCTGGAACGCCTGGCGACTTCCAGCGCCGCATCGGGTTCAATACCCACCTGAAGAATCCCGGCGGATCGGCTGACAATACTGGCCAGTTCTTCCGGCGTGTAGAAATTCAACCGATGAACCACACCGAAACGATCCCGCAGCGGCGCCGTCAGCATGCCGGCCCGGGTGGTGGCACCCACCAGCGTAAACGGGTTCAGCTTGAAACGGTAAGATCGTGCACCCGGACCGGTACCGGTCACCAGGTCCAACTGAAAGTCTTCCATGGCCGGATACAGGATCTCTTCAACGGTGGACGGCAGCCGATGGATTTCGTCAATGAACAGCACTTCCCCGGGTCCGATCTTTGTCAGGATGGCGGCCAGGTCACCTGCCTTTTCAATTACCGGTCCCGACGTGGTCTTGATCTTTGTATCCATTTCACGGGCAATAATCATGGCCAACGTGGTTTTCCCCAGTCCCGGTGGTCCGTAGAACAGGCAATGATCCAACGGCTCTCCCCGGTTACGCGCCGCCTCGATGAAAATACTCAGATTTTCCTTGATGCGGGACTGCCCCACATAATCCTGGAGACGATCCGGTCGTAATGTATTGTCAAACCGTTGATCTTCCGGCGATTTTCCCGTTTGTCGAATGAGTTCTCCCATGCCACTGAGTGTACCGGAAAACAGGCGTTGACGCAACGCCTGCGCGCACCCGCGACTGTCCTCCGGCCGTTGGACCAACCGGCAGCACCGCCACCAGCCCGCCCTGTTTCGGTTTCCCGAACATCCTTCCCGGATCCCGTTGCGGGCGCAACAAGAACCAACCGATGAACCCGATGCTTCATCATCTTTTTGCTTGAACTGAACCGATTGATCTGTTTATAATATGCGGGCCTTGTGGCGGTGTAGCTCAGGTGGTTAGAGCATGCGGCTCATATCCGCAGTGTCCGGGGTTCGAGTCCCTGCACCGCCACCATTTTTTTACACGCAAAAAGAAGGCCCGCTTGACGCGGGCCTTTTCTCATATCCGTAATCGGATCCATTCGGTTCAGCGACGTTCCATCCGCTTCTGCCGACGTTCACCCATGCGTTTCCGCATTTCCTTACCCTTCTCTTCAGCCAGCTGTACCAGCTGTTCCCGCTGTTCCTTTGTCAGAATGTCATGCAGTCGCTGGATCTTGTCCGCCATGTAGGTCTGCATTTCGGCCCGGAACTGTTCCCGTTCGGCCTGCCGTGCTTCATGAATTGCCTGCGCATTGAAGTCATCCGCGATAAACGCTTCGCCCATTTGACCGCCCCGTTCTTCCCGACGATTCTTCAACTTCCCTTTCACTTCGTTCAGCAGGTCATCCAGCTGCTGGTTCTGATCTGCCGTCAGGTTCAGTTCTGCACGGAATTCCGCCACCAGCCGGAACATCATGCCCGGAGCACCCCGTTTGACACCACGCTGTTGTCCGCGGGGTGCTGCCATTGCGACGGAGCCTGCCATTGCCAGTGCGACCAGTACGATGATGAGCTTTTTCATGTCATCCTCCTTTGTTGAGCCTCCTGGGGCTCCTGTTGTGACACAGATAGTTTACGGAGGAATTGTCTCGGCAGATTTTCAGGGCTGTAACAGATTGTAACGTCCGAAAGCGGCGTTCAGGATTCCCTGTCCGGTCGAATCAGCTGACCGGACTTGACGGCCTTTCTCATGAACGTGGGAATTTTCCGGAACCGGTCCAGGTTATCCGAATTCTGCGCCGCGGGGACCTGTGACCAGTCTTTCAACTGACGGAATTCTTCGGTGTCCAGCAGCCGTGTCACGATAGTGGAGCAGGGATGACCATCATCCACCATCTTCGGATCCGCTTTCACGGCCGGTTCGTCGTCCGAAAGGTCGTCCGAAGTGATTTCGGGTACGGACCGCGGAATGGGATCCGGTTCAACAGCGACCGGGACCGGCGTTCGTTCCACGCCCGTGGTGTGACGGAGCGAGTCAGAAACCGGCGGCAGGGACTGCCCGTCAATCTTGTTGTAATCAAAACCGGTGGCCACGATAGTCACCCGCAGCCTGTCGCCGATGGTTTCGTCTTCAACCGTTCCCTTGATCATATGCACATGCTCACCCAGTGCATTGTTCAGGGTTTGCAGCAGGTATCGGTTTTCACCAACCGTCAGCTGCTGGTCCCCGGTGCCGGCGGTGACGTTGACGATCACACCCCGGGATTCCATCAACGAAAAGTTATCCAGCAGGGGGGAGTTCAACGCAGTGGTCAGCGCCTCACGTGCGCGTTCCTCACCGTATGCCTCGCCCAGTCCCATCAGGGCAAATCCCTTGAAGCTGAAAATCGTGCGGATATCGGCGAAATCAACGTTTTCCGTACCGGTTACAAAGACGATATCAATGATCCCCCGCAGGGCATTTTTCAAAATGGTATCAATTTCCGCATAGGCCAGTTTCCAAGGGGTATCATCCGGCAGGATCTGGAAGATCTTGTCATTCTTGATGGTAATCATGGAGTCCACATACTTGATCAACTCCCCGTAACCGCGGATGAAATTCTTGAACCGGACACTCTTTTCAAATTCGAACGGCTGGGTGACAATGGCCACCGTCAGGATGTTCAACTCACTGGCAATTCTGGCGATTACCGGCGCAGCGCCCGTGCCGGTACCCCCACCGAGACCGGTGGTAATGAACACCATATGCGCACCTTCCATAGCGGAACGCAACTTGTCCATATCCTCAATTGCTGACCGCTCGCCCATGTCCGGGTTGGAACCCGCACCCAGTCCTTCTGTCAGCCGCTCACCGATCTGGATCTTGATCGGGGCCTGTGAATCTACAAGTGACTGCAGGTCCGTATTCACCGCGATGAACTCCACATGCTTCAGGTTGGAGGTAATCATCCGGTTCACGGCGTTGCAGCCGGCTCCGCCGACACCAAATACCTTGATGATCGGCCGGGCCATACGATTCTCTTCGATGAGAAAGGCGCTGTCTCGCATCGACATCATTAACCCCTTTTAAAAATATCTAAAAAATTGCCAAACAGATCGCGGATGCCGCCCCCGCCGGACGAACCGGTGTGGAACGGATTGGCGATCTCGTCCTCGGTAAAATAATAACTGGCCAGGCCATATGCCGTCACAAACTCCGGCACATTGATCTCGGCCATCATGTCCCCGTTGTCAAACCAGGGAACGCCCACGCTCACGGGCTTGCCGAACCGCTTCTTGCACAACTCGGTAATGCCGTCAAACCGGGCGGTACCGCCCGTCAGGATCACTTCATCAATGCCGTCCAGCAGGTTGTTCTTCTCCAGGTCCCGGGCCACTTCGTCCAGGATTTCATAGAGCCGGTCCACGATCACGGTCACAAACTGTTCCCGGGTCAGATAGGCATCTGCGCGACCGGAGGCACCGGATAGTACGATCCGTTCATCGGCCTGACCGATCCGCAATGAACTGAACTTCTTCTTCAGCATGTCCACGGCATTCATGCTGTAGTAGGTGCTGGGCACCATGTAGGCCACCAGCAGGTCGGATGTGACCAGTTTTCCGCCCATGGGAACATCCCCGATATAAATCAACGCACCGTTCTGGTATACCGAATACGTGGTCAGCGATGCCCCCAGGTCGATATGCAATGCCCCCCGTTCCCGCGCATAGGAAGATACCGCAACCGAGCCGGACGCGATGGGTGACAGAAAAATGTCCTCACAGAAGTAACCGGCCTTTTCAATACACTTGCGGACCACCATAACCGAAGATGCCACGGCCGAAACGATCAGCAGATTCACATCCAGGCGGCTGGCGGGCATATCCAGCGGATTGCGGACACTCTTGGCATTGTCAATGAGATAATCTTCCACCAGGATGTCCACCACTTCGTGATCTCCCGGTATCCGGATATTCCGAGCCGTTTCAATGGCCTTGCGGATGTGCTCTTTCGTAATCTGTCCCGGTGATCCTTTCTCGGGCGGAATGGAAATGGGACCGGCGGAATGATACTGGTTGATATCGGTGGCGGGCAGGTTGGCCACCACGCAGGAACTGTTGACACCGGCAATATTGCAGGCTTCCTTGATGACATTGGACAGGATCAGTGCCAGTGAATTGACATCCGTAATCCGGCCCTTGGCGTCGATGTGCAACGATTCCGCCTTGTAGTAGCCACGGACCCGAACCTTGCGGTGATCGTCATCCAGGCTGCATACCAGAGCTTTGATTTCGTTGGATCCCAGGTCAACGGCTACAATGGTATTTCGGTCACTCATCGGCACCCCTCAGTTCGGTCGAACAATAATCTGGTCCTGGAATGATAAATCAACATAACCAATACTATCATAACGTGCGCGGATAAATTTCTCTACCCGCAAAAAACGGTCAACGTTTCGAAATGTGCCAAACGGATCCACGTAGACGGTCCAGGGGACATCACGCAGATAACAGGCCCATTTCCGGTTCACATCCGCCACCACCACTTCGGACAATCGGGTGAGAAACAGGGTACCGTATCGGCCGGTTAACCGTTCAATTTTGCGAACAACAAATCCCAGGTGCTCTTCCGGGCAACTGATCAGCGGGAAGTTGCGATAGGAGAATTCCGGTGTAAATCCGGCAATCCGCGTTCCGCTGCCGTCCACAATCCAGAGCGCACCGTCCGTGTCCCGGTAAATGGCGACCGGTTGTTTCTCATTGATCACCACTGTCAGGGTTTGACCCGGCAGGGAACTGACCTGCACGTCTTCCACCCAGGCCACTGATTTCAACGCCTCACCCAACCCTTCCCGGTCCAGCGTCCAGAACGTCGTTCCCAGGAACGGCCGGGTCACTTCCTCCAGTTCCACCGTGTTGTTGTAGTAGACATTCTGAAACTGGACAGCCCGTACCCGGAACATATCGGTGACATAATACTTCAGCGGCGGAAACAACCAGACGCTGAGGACCAGTACCGATACCACCAGAATGATGTAAAACGCAATCCGTCCGCCATACTGGCTGAGTATGCGGCGGAACTTCATGCGCAACCGGACACTGGATGGACTGGTTCTCATCAGCCATTCACCTCCCCGAGACGGCGGGCCATCCCATCAATGGTCCCGGCCCCGAAACAGGCAACCAGGTCACCCGGCTGTACTTCTTCGGCCAACAGGGACCGGATGGCCTGTTCATCCGCAACCAGGTCAACGGACCGGTGGCCCGACTCCCGGATGGCTTCAATCAGGGCTTCACTGGTAATCCCGTCCACCGGCTGCTCACCGGCGGCGTAGATGGGCAACAGGCACAGTCGGTCGGACTGGTGAAAGCAGTATCGGAACTGTTCAAACTGGTTGATGGTCCGGGAATACCGGTGGGGCTGGAAAATACAGATAATCCGTTCCGGCCGGTGAAATTCACGGAGCGCACCCAGCGTGGTTTCAATTTCCACCGGATGATGGGCATAGTCGGAAATCACCGGGCATCCATTGATCCGGGCAACAATCTCTGCCCGGCGCTTGGTCCCGGTGTATGCTGCCAGCCCCTCGCGGATAGCTTCCGGTTTCATTTCCAGCTCCCGGGCCAGCGCAATCACACCAATGGCGTTGAGAATATTGTGTCGACCGGGGACCCGCAGGGTGTATTCACCCAGGTCCTCGCCCTGCTCCCAGACGCGGAACCGGTATCCCTGATCATCCACTTCCACCTCGCCGCCCCGGTAATCACAGTGGGAGGAGAGACCATAGGTCACCACCCGGCGACGAATATGGGGAATGATGGACTGGATATTCTTGTCCTCCAGGCACAGGATACTGGCCCCGAAGAATGGCACCTTGTCTGCAAATGTGACAAAACTGTCCTTCAATACCTCCATGGTGCCGTAATGGTCCATATGATCTTCGTCGATGTTGGTCACCATTGTGTAGATGGGACTCAGCCGCAGGAAGGAACCGTCCGATTCATCCGCTTCCGCCAGGAGGATGTCCGAATTTCCCAGGCTGGCGTTGGATCCGTGGGCCGAGAAGATACCCCCGATGATCACCGTGGGGTCCAGTTCGCCGCGTGACAAAACCGAGGCCGCGATGGATGTCGTGGTGGTTTTGCCGTGGGTACCGGAAATGGCGATCCCGGTTTTCATCCGCATCAATTCCGCCAGCATTTCGCCCCGGGGAATCACCGGCAGGTTTCGTGCTTCCGCTTCCCGCCATTCCGGGTTATCCGGACGGATCGCGGTGGACACCACCACGGCATCCGCGTCCGCCACGTTGGCCGCATCATGCCCGATGGTCACCGTTATGCCCAGGGATTCCAGGCGCCGGGTATACACACTGGCGTTCAGGTCGGAGCCAGTCACGTTAAACTTTAAATTATGCAGGACTTCCGCGATGCCACTCATCCCGGTCCCGCCGATGCCGACAAAATGAATCGACCGATATCGTCCGAACATGCTGTCTACCTCCAAGTTACCGGATCGATCCGGGCTGACGGACACTGCTCCGGCATGTTCATCCCACCATTGAACAGCATCATGTCTCCCCTTTCAAGCGTGCGGTTAACGCAAGTCCCGTCATTACCATATGGGACAGCATGGAAGACCCGCCATAACTGATATATGGCAGCCCGAAACCCTTTGCCGGGACCATATCCACGTTGACCATCATATGCAGCACGGCCTGGGCCATGGTCAAAAACACCATGCCCAGCAGAAAATAATGTTCAAACCGTTCCTGTGCCGAATAGGCCATCCAGAGCCCGAATCCCATGAACAGGAGATAGAGGATGGCCACCATGGCGAACCCGATGATGCCCAGCTCTTCCACGATCAATGAAAAGACAAAATCATTGTGGGACTCGGTCAGCGAACTGAACTTCGTTTCACTGTTCCCCAGTCCTTTGCCACTGAAACCCGCGGAACTCACTGCCATGACTGCGGCATCCAGCTGGTTGTCCGGCATCTTGTCAAAATCAATCGGTGTTTCCTGCCCGAACCTTGCAAAATAGTCCATCACCCGCTGTTTCCGATGGTCCGCCGTCATTACGGCCGCCGCGAACAGGATCAGCCCCACCACGCTGATTCCGGCCACCAGGCGCCAGTTGGTCCGGGTAACGTAAAGCATGGCCAATGCAGTCACGCAGATCACAACCGGCAGCCCCACGTCCCGTTCCAGGAAGATCAGCAGCACCACCGCGCCGACGATCAGGCCCACCGGGACCAGTTCATGGATGGTGGGACGGGCTTCCCGCATGGTGGAAAATATGTAGGCCAGGAATGCCACGACCACGACCTTGGCCAGTTCAGCCGGCTGCAGTTTCATGAATCCCAGCGGAATCCAGCGATAAGCACCATTGACCTGGATACGGAAAATGATAGGTACCAGCAGCAGGACAATCAGACAGAACACGGCCGGATAGATCACCCGGTAGGTTTTCCACCGGTGGATGGGCATAATCGCCATGACGGTCACCATCGCACACAGGGAAACCAGGATATTCAGCAGGATCTTGGGGGTAATGTCATTGCCGTCGTGGAGCTTAACGGAAATTGACGCGGAAAGGGTCACCACCATCCCGAATACGATCAAAAAGATCACAGTGATAATGAACCCCTTCTTCTCGGTGGCCAGTTGTCTCATGGCAACGCCTCCACCAGGCGACGGAACACATCGCCCCGCTCTTCATAATTGGCAAACTGGTCAAAACTGGCACATCCCGGTGCCAGCAGCACCACGTCACCGTCCACCGCATCCCGGGCAGCATCCAGCAGTGCCTGGTCCAACGTACCGCTGATGGTGCAGGACCAGCTGCCTGCCAGGGCATCATGGAACAATCCGGCGCTGTCCCCGATCAGGTAAGCCGAACGGACCCGTTCCCGTCCCGCATCCAGCAGCGCATCAAAATCACCGCCCTTGAACTTGCCCCCGGCGATGAGCCGGATGGCATCAAAGCTGTTCAGTGCCTTGATCACCGAATCAAAGTTGGTGGCCTTGGAGTCGTTGAAAAAGCGGACACCGTTCCGTTCGCCCACCAGTTCCAACCGGTGAGAAATGGGGACAAATGAGCAAAGCCCGGATCGGATTGCGTCCCGTTCGATTCCCGCCGCCGCAACCATGGCAGCCGCAAATGCAGCATTATAGAGGTTGTGTCGTCCCATCAGTTGTAGTTCGTCCAGGTTCACCAATCGTTCATCATCCAGGGTCAGCCCGTCTTCCTGTATTTGCACAAGACCTTGTCCTTCGCCAATGGTCATGGTCTGTTCCGGGAATGAACCGGTCCACCGGGCCGTCTCGGGGTCGTCCCCGTTGACAAAGGCGATATCAGCACTGTCCATGTTCCGGAACAGGTTGAACTTGGCAGCATAATAATCGGATACAGCTTCATACCGGTCCAGATGGTCCGGTGTCAGGTTTAAGACTGCCGCAAACCGGGGCTTGAACGTATCAATTCGTTCCAGCTGGAAAGAAGACAGTTCCAGAACAAAATCTGTCTCTGCATCTTCTTCCAGTACGGCCTGGGCAAACGGTCTGCCATAGTTTCCGCATGGGACCGCGTTCCGGCCACCGGCCCGCAACAGGTGTGCCGTCAGTGCGGTCGTGGTGGTTTTTCCATTGGAGCCGGTAATGGCAAACACCCGCCCGTTGGCGGCGCGAAAGGCAAATTCAATCTCGGAAATCACCGGCAGGCCCTGCGCTTCCACCCATTGCAACAGGTTGTGTTCAGGTGGAACACCCGGTGACAGGATCACCTGCTCCACCCCGACCGGAGACCGGGCGGTACCCGGAGGTAAAAGGTCCACCCGGTCCCTGAGGTCGTGGGCGAGGCTGTCGGCAATGTCCCGGTCATCATAAACCAGGACTGAATACCCTTGTTTCAATGCAAGTCTGGCGGCCCACTGGCCGCTTTTTCCCATGCCGATAACCAGGATGACACTCATGACCCGAACACCTCCTGGATCCGCTGGATGATTCGTTCCCCCCGGAGACCCCGGGAGGCTTTCACCAGGATCGTGTCCCCGTCCCGTACCAGATCGGCGATCTGGTTCACCGCGTCCTGGTTGGACTCGGCATACTGGGCAGACCCGCTGTATGCGTCGCAGGCAACGTGCATGTCCGTTCCATAGAACAGCACATGATCCAGTTTCAGCTCGTTGAGAAACAGCCCGATCTCCCGATGACGCACCCGGGAAACAGCCCCCAATTCCAGCATATCACCCAGGACCGCCACTTTCCGGCCGGCCGCGGGCACATCATGAAACAGTGTCAACACCTGTTTCATCGCATCGGGATTGGCGTTGTAGCAATCGTCGTACACACGGACGTTGCCGATTTCCAGGAGCCGTCCCCGGCCGCCCATGGGGGTAAACCCGGACAGCAGCCCGGGCATGGCATCCAGGGGCACATTCATAATCCGTGCGGTCAATGCAGCGGCCGCAATGTTGCAGGCATGGTGTCTGCCGGGAAGCCGGTGACGTATTTCCACTTCTTCATCCTGGTATCGGAGCCGGACAACCCCTTCGCTCAGGGACATATTCCGGACTTCCAGGATCTGCAGGTCCACCTCGTCACTGAAACCGAACGAGAACCGGATTCCCGGTTCCGATTCAACCCGGGACTTCACCAGGATGTCATCGCCGTTGTAAATCACCATGTCTTCAGAGTCGCGACCGGAGAGGATTTCCGCCTTGGCATCCCGCAATGCCTCAATGGACGCAAAATTGCCGATATGGGCCGGCATTACGTTGAGCCAGAGCCGGACCTGCGGCCTGACAATTTCGACCAGCCGCTGAATTTCCCCGGGATAACTCATGCCCATCTCGGTCACATAGGTGTCAACCGGATAGTCCAACCGATTCAGAACAGTCAGGGGCAATCCGATCGTGTTATTGTAGTTGCCTTCGCTGGCCTGGACAGATCCCACGGCGGTCATCAGCAATGCAATCAGTTCCTTGGTGGTTGTTTTACCGGCACTGCCGGTAACGGCGATCCGGTTTCCGCTAAGCTGCTGCAGCAACCGGCCGGCACCGTCCCCGATCAATCCCACCGGATCCCGGGTCAGAAACACATTGGTAAACGGTTCCGGATCATCCGGTAACCGGGAAAGTACATAGCCGCTTGCACCCCGTTCCCGGGCTGTTTCCAGGTAGTCGTGTCCATCGTTGGTATCGGTGGCAATGGCAACGAACACGTCACCCCGGGACATGGTTCGGGTGTCGTTGGAAAGAGCATTCACCGTAATGTCTTTCCAGTTCAGCGGTTCCCGCTGAAACAGGCTGCTCAACTGTTCAATCCGCATGGTTCCGCTCCCGGATTGCTGTTTCAAGATGCCTTGTATCGGAGAATGGCATCTTTCGATTACCCACCAGTTGATAGCTTTCATGACCCTTCCCGGCTACCACGAGTACATCACCGGGACATGCCTGGTCCACAGCTTTCCGGATCGCTTCGGCCCGGTCCTGGATCCAGTGAATTTCCCGTCCACAAGTGTCTCCCGCACGCATATCCGAAAATATCTGCGCCGGGTCTTCGGTACGGGGATTGTCCGAGGTGGCAAACACCAGGTCCGCGTATCGGCAAACCGCGCCCACCATCAGCGGACGCTTGGTCCGGTCCCGGTCACCGCCGCAACCGAACACACAGATCAACCGGCCCGTTGTTTCTTCCCGGAGTGACCGGAGCACACGCTCCAGACCGTCCGGGGTATGGGCAAAATCAACAAAATATCGGATACCGTCCCCGGACGGGACGGGTTGCAAACGACCGGGCACCGGTCTCAATGCGGCCAGGGCATTGAATCCCGCCGCCGGTTCCAGCCCCAGAGCCGACACAGCCGATACCGCGGCCATGGCATTCCAGGCATTATAGTTGCCGGCCATGGGCAACAATATCTCGTACAATTGTCCATGAACCTTCATCTTCAACTGCTGTCCACCCGGCACCACCGTGGTACGCACCAGGCGGACATCGGTATCCGATTCACTGCCGAACCGGATAATGGGACAGGGGCATATCGCTTCCACCTGCCGGGCAACCTCATCGTCGGCGTTCAACACCGCGGTTGCTCCCGGGTCCAGTTGTTCAAAAAAGGTCAACTTGGCATTGAGATAGGCTTCCATGGTGCCGTAATAGTCCAGGTGATCCACTGAGAAATTGGTGAACACCCCCACCCGAAATGCCAGCCCGGTTGTCCGGTGCAGGGAAACCCCATGGGCAGACGCTTCCATCGCCGCATAGGAGCAGCCATGGCGCGTCATATTTCGCAACAATTTATAGATATCATGGGCTTCCGGGGTGGTAAGCATGGAGGGGTATCGGCTGTTTCCATCGTCCGTCTCGACCGTTCCGATGAGACCGCAATGGCCATGTGCAGACAGCAGTGCCCGTACCATGTGGGCGGTGGTGGTTTTGCCGTTGGTACCGGTAATGCCCACCACCTGCAATTCCCGGTCCGGCTCTCCATAGAACCGCCGGGACAGGGCCGCCAGCGCCAACCGCGTATCCTCCACCACCGCAACCGGAACACCGGGAATCTCCGTTTCACTGATAAAAGCCACCGCGCCGGCAGCTCTCGCATCCGGCACATACCTGCGGCCGTCTTCCTTTAATCCCTGTCGCACAACAAACAGATCGCCGGACCGGCACTTGCGGGAATCGATGGCAATACCGGAAATCTCCTGTTCCGCCGGGATCGTGCTGGATTGCAGTTTCAGGTCCGAAAACAGCTCATGGGCCTTCATCGGGCGTGTCCCCGCAACGCAACCACGGCACCCGGGGCCACTTCAACACCCGGACCCGGAATCTGGGAAATGACCCGACCATGGCCGGAACATTCCACGTTGAACCCGGCCTGGTGGGCCTGGATCAGCGCGTCCCGGAATGGCAGTCCCTTCAAGTCGGGCACCACACCCTTTCGAATCGGACCCGCGTCCGGAAACGCCGGCATCTCGGGGGGCGCAACCACAAGATCAATCTCCGCTTCCCCGATTTCGTCCATCATCAACGGAATGATCTTCCGGCTGATGTCCTTGAACAGGGGTGCCGCAACCTTGCCGCCGTAATACTCGGGCTTGGGATCATCAATCATCACATAGATGGATACCTGGGGATTGTTAACGGGAAAGAACCCGTAGAAAGACGAAAGATAACTGGACGTGTACCGGCCGTTTTTCAATTTCCGTGCGGTACCGGTTTTTCCGCCGATATCATAACCGGGAATGGCCGCTTCGGTACCGGTACCAAAACTCACCACCCCCCGGAGAATATCCCGCATCTTGGACGAGGTCAACTCGCTGATCACGCGCCGTTCTTCGGGCATTTCGGGCATGGCCACCGGCAGACCGTCCGGTCCGGTCACCCGGGACACCAGGCGCGGCGGCATCCACATGCCGCCGTTGATCACAGCATTGAGTGCCATGGTCATCTGCACCACGTTGACAGAAGCACCATATCCGAACGACATGGATATCTTGGTCTGGGGATGCCATTTTTCCGGTCTCAGGAAATAACCCGCCGTTTCCCCTCCCAGCTGGATCCCCGTCCGGTTGCCAAACCCGAACCGGGCCAGACCGTCATACAGGGTACGCTTGTCCAGTTTCATCCCCAGTTTCACAGCACCGATATTGCTGGAATGCCAGACAATTTCCGGCAAAGACAACACGCCATAGCGGTGGGAATCCCGGATGCGCCGTTTGCCCAGCTGCCAGTTTCCCTGCTCGCAATCCGCCGAGAATGACAGGTCCACCAAACCCCGATCCAGCGCAATGGCCGTGATCAGCGGTTTGATGGTGGAACCCGGCTCATACGCACCGGCCACCACCAGGGAATCGACTCCGCGCCGTCCCGGCGCATAACCGGCCAGCGAAACAATTTCGCCGGTCCCCGGACGGGTCACCACCACATAACCGCCCTTCGCCTTCATGCGGTGCACCGTCCGCTTCAATTCTTTCTCCACGATGAACTGGATGGTGGAATCTATGGACAGGAACACGTTGTCCCCATCCACCGCCCGTTGTTCGTTGAACAGGGGCACCGCACGGCTGGTGCTGTACCGCCTGAGTCCTTCCTGCCCGGACAGGTAACTGTCCATGGTGCGTTCAATCCCGCAGGTGAAGTTGCGGTCCGGACTGGCATAGCTGAGGAAACCGGAATCGAATCGCTTTTCGGGATAGTACCGGGAGCTGCGCGGATCAAAAATCAACAGGGAACCCAGGTTCCACTGACGGAGTTTCTGACTGATCGCCCCATAGTCAAAGTCATGGTATGGATAAACTTTCAATTCTACAAACCGGCTATCGGTATCAATCCGTTTCCGGTATGCCTCTTCGGAACTGTCAATATCCAGCAGTTCGGCAACATTCCGGAACTGGTCATAACCCAGCTGTTCCAACGCCATCCGGGAAGCGGTCACCCGCATTTCGAAATAGTTCCCGGCCACCAGTTCACCGCCCCGGTCATAGACGCTGCCCCAGATCCGCTGGAGTTTTTCCTCATGGGAACCGTATACCGGACCTTCACCGGCATAGGCCCGGTGCAGGCGCTGCAATTTGACAATATTGATACCCACCATAATAATGAAGATGACAAACACACCGGAAATCAGGCGTACATGCCATGGTTCCGCATACAGGAACATGGATGGCCGTCTTCTCATGGCTCCTCCCGGACTACCAGCACCGCGTTGTTGTTCTCATAAATGAACTTCAATCCATAACGGGAGCGTGCCAGCTTTTCCACCCGATCAAAATCGGTTCGATCGGACAATTCCCGTTCCAGATTGCTGATTGTCTTTTTCAAGACCAGGACGTCCCGGGCCAGCCGTTTCACCCGCTGACCTTCCACCATGGCCTTGTTCTTTACCTGGATATACATGCCCACCGGCACCACCAGCAGGGAGACGGCCAACAGCAACCGGAAGAAAAATCGGACTGCGTTCATGCCGCCACCTCCCGGATTTTCTCTGCCGCCCGGAGTCGTGAACTGCGGGACGCCCGATTTGCCTGGATTTCCGCTTCATCGGGACGGATCACATGGCGGGTCAGCACCTTTGCTGCCGCATTGTCCCCGCCGCAGGTACATTGCATGGCCTGTTCATCGCAGATGCAGGAACGGGACAGCTCCTTGAAATATCGTTTCACCACCCGGTCTTCCAGGGAATGGAAGGAGATCACCACCAGGCGACCGCCCACCTTCAGCAAACGCCAGGCCTTTTCCAGGAAATCATCCAGTTCACCCAGTTCCCGGTTGACTTCAATGCGAAGGGCCTGGAAACAGCGGGTGGCCGGATGGATCCGGTCCCGCCTGCCACCGGCCAGTTCTTCCACCATCTTCGCGAACTGGCGTGTGGTTGCGAACGGGGTTCGCTTTCGCCGGTCCACCACTTCCCGTGCAATCCGGCGTGCATGACGTTCTTCCCCGTATTCTTTGAACAGCCGGACCAGGTCCGGTTCATGATAATGATTGAGTACATCCGCCGCGGTCAGATCATCATCCGGGTTCATGCGCATATCCAACGGACCGTCATCCATGAAGGAGAACCCCCGGGATGCATCTTTCAACTGAAACATGGACGTCCCCAGGTCGGCCAGGATTCCATCAACTGTGCCGGAAATGCCGGATTTATCCGCCACCTCATCCAGTTTTGAGAAGGGATATTGATGGAGCGTGAGATTGGCGTGCTGCGAAAGGAGAGGTTCCGCCCGTCGAATTGCCTCCGGGTCACGGTCAAGGGCAACCAGCTTTCCGGAACCGCCCAGGCGATCCAGAATCGCCGCCGCGTGACCACCGCCCCCGAACGTCACGTCCATGTAAGTACCACCGGGCACCACATCCAGGTATTGCATGGATGCCGCCAGGAGAACCGGGACATGCATGTCAGCGACCGTTCAATACGGATGCGATTTTTTCGTCATCCACACTGGTTTCGTCCAGCAACTGGTCCACAACTGCCGCGTTCCAGACCTCAATCCGGTTCCCGGCACCGACCAGCGCCGCGTCCGATCCCGGCCCCAGTCCCACCAGGTCCGTGAAACGCCGGGGCAGTACAACCCGCCCCTGCCGGTCCACCACCGCCATTTCAGACTGGCGGTTAAGCTTCCGGCGGATGGCTTCCACTTCCAGTGCACTGAGCCCGGGCTGATCGGAAAGGGACTCCAACGATCGCTTCCACGCGCGTTCGGGGTACACCATGAGGAATCCGTTCCCATCCAGCATCCGGTACGCAACAACAACGTCCGGCCCGTACGCATTCTCTTCAAACACCTTCCGGAAAGAGGAAGGAAATTTGATGCGCCCGGCACCGTCCACGGTCACGTCTTTCGTTCCACTGAATTCGGCCGACATGGTCCACGCCCTTTCAAAATTCGCCTATCCATGGCTTTGTTAGCCATTATAGGCCAAATTCAAACTAAATCAACCCATTTCTACCCATTTTAGTCCAATTGATATCAAACGCAACCCATCAGCGGTCGCCGACGGACCATTTTTCCCCTTTCAAACCAACGGCAGGCACAAAAAAAGCCCGCCGGATGGCGGGCAAGAGCGGGAGAGAAACCAACTACTCGCGGGCTCGCTTGAAATAGTGGGTATGGAGCAGTTGGTGGGCTTTGGCCGAATTGGGCTTCCCGAGGAATTCCTCGTAAAGTCTTATAATTGCGGGGTTTTCATGCGCCTTGCGGATTTCGCAGTTCTGATCCGCGCGGTACAGCGCATCAATCCGCTTCCGCAGCACATCCATATCCCCATGATGATAGGGCTGACCGCCACCACCGACACAGCCGCCGGGGCAGGCCATGATTTCAATGATGTCATAGTGGGTTTCGCCGCTCTGGATCTTCTCCAGCAATTTGCGGGTATTTCCCAGCCCGCAGGCGATCCCGGCACGGATGGTCCGTCCATTCATATTCACTTCCGTTTCCTTGAGACCCGCAAGGCCCCGGACGTCCTTGAAATCCACGTTTTCCAAAGGTTCATCGCTTAACCAGTCCGCCGCGGTCCGCAGGGCGGCTTCCAGAACGCCACCGGAAGCACCGAATATCACGGCGGCACCGGAGGAATCCCCCATGGGATGGTCGAAATCTTCTTCCGGGAAATGGGTCAGATCAATGCAGGCCTCTTCAAACATGTAGGCCAGCTCCCGGGTGGAGATGGAATAATCGACTTCCTTCATGCCGTCCACCCGGTGTTCCGGGCGCTGAATTTCATACTTCTTGGCCAGACACGGCATGATGGAAACGACAATCATATCCTTGGGGTTGACCCCCAGTTTTTCCGCGTAGAACGTCTTGGCAACAGCCCCGAACATCTGCTGGGGAGACTTGCAGGTGGAGGGAATGTCAATCAGGTCCGGGAACTGGTGTTCAAAGAACTTGACCCATCCCGGACAGCAAGATGTGAGAATAGGCAGACGACCACCATTTTCCAGGCGGTTGATAAACTCCTTCGCTTCTTCACACACAGTAAGATCCGCACCGAAGTTGGTGTCAAACACGCGGTTGAATCCAAGGGAACGCAGCGCGGCAACCATCTGTCCGGTAGCAATGGTACCGGGTTCCTGGCCGAACATTTCGCCGATGGCCACACGGACCGCCGGTGCGGTCTGCACCACCACGAACTTGGACGGATCGTTGAGCGCTTTCCAGACCTTGGCTACGTGGTTCATTTCCATCAGGGCGCCGGTGGGACACACGGCCGTGCATTGGCCACAGAAGGTGCACTTGGTTTCCAGCAGCGGGCGATGCATGGGCGTATCCATCACCGAGTCGAAACCCCGTTCGGTGTTGGACAGCACCCCCACCGTCTGCACCTGGTTACAGGCCATTTCGCAACGGCGGCACATGATGCACTTGTTCATGTCCCGAATGATGGAATAGGAGGACGTGTCCACCGCGTGATTGAACTTGCGACCCTGATAACGGATATCCCGCAGATGGAACTGGTCAGCCAGCGCCTGGAGTTCACAATTACCGCTTTTCCCGCAGGTCAGGCAATCCTGGGGATGGTTGGACAGAATCAGCTCCAGCACCGTCCGGCGGGCTTTCAGGGCCTCCGGTGTGTTTGTCAGCACTTCCATTCCTTCGGTCACCGGCGTGGAACAGGATGTCACCAGCCCCCGACCCTTGATCTCCACCTGGCAGACCCGACAGGAGGCCGGCGTGTGATTGACACCGAATTCCGGGGCCTTCATATGGCAGAGCGTGGGGATTTTCAAGCCGATCTTCGCAGCTGCGTCCAATACCGTAGTGCCAGCTTCCACTTCAACCGGAATTCCATTTATTGTCAGTTTTACATCAAACATAGCATATCCCTTCTCACGAAACCGAAATGGCCTTGAACCGGCAGGTCTGGTAGCATTCACCGCATTTGACGCACAGATCCTGGTGAATGGTGTGGGCACCTTTTCGCTGGCCGGTGATGGCATCCGCCGGGCAGATCTTGGCACAAACGCCGCATCCCACACACTTCTCTTCATCGATGCTGTAGGTCAGCAACCTGGAACAAACGTGGGCCGGACACTTGTGATCAAACACGTGCGCCTCATATTCGGCCCGAAAACGCCGGAGGGTAGACAGCACCGGGTTGGGCGAAGACTGGCCCAATCCGCAAAGTGATGTCTTTTTGACCACGTGGCAGAGGTTTTCCAACCGCTCCAGGATTTCCTCATCCGCCCGGCCTTCGCAGATATCTTCCAGCATTTCATACAACCGCATGTTGCCGATCCGGCAGGGAGCGCACTTGCCACAAGACTCGTGGAGGGTGAATTCCAGGAAGAACTTGGCCACGTTCACCATGCAGCTGGTGTCATCCATGATGATCAGGCCGCCGGATCCCATGATGGAACCAATGGCCTGGAGTTGTTCATAGTCGATGGGGGTATCGATCAGGCTTTCGGGAATACAGCCGCCGGACGGCCCCCCGGTCTGTGCAGCCTTGAACCGGCGACCGGCCGGCATGCCGCCGCCGATATCATCCACCAGTTCCCGAAGCGTGGTCCCCATGGGCACTTCCACCAGTCCCACCTGGTTGATGGAACCGGCCAGCGAAAATACCTTGGTTCCCGCCGAGGAATCGGTCCCGTAGGAACGGAACCACTTGGGTCCGTTGACCACGATGGGCGCAATATTGGCCAGGGTCTCCACGTTGTTCACACAGGTGGGTTTCTCCCAGATACCCGACTGCACGGGGTATGGCGGCTTGTGAACCGGCTCACCCCGCCGTCCTTCAATGGACTGGATCAACGCGGTTTCTTCGCCGCAGACGAACGCCCCTGCCCCCAGTTTCAACTCAACGTCAAAGCTGAAATCGGTTCCCAGGATGGATTCGCCCAGGAGTCCCCATTCACGAGCTTCATCGATTGCCCGTTCCAGCCGCTTGATGGCCAGGGGATATTCGGCACGGACATAGACATACCCGTGTGTGGCCCCGATTGCATGGGCGCAGATGGCCATCCCTTCCAGTACGGCGTGGGGATCCCCTTCCAGCACCGCCCGGTCCATGAATGCACCGGGGTCTCCTTCGTCCGCGTTACAGACCACATATTTCACCTCGTTTCGGGTACGCCGGGCAGCATCCCATTTGCGGCCGGTGGGGAAGCCGCCACCGCCGCGACCCCGAAGACCGGAGTCGGAAATCAAATCTACCAGTTTATCCGGTTCAATGGATTCCAACACTTTGGCAAGCCCTTGGTATCCACCCACCGCCACGTAGTCCCGAATGCATTCGGGATTGATCAGACCACAATTACGCAGGACGATCCGTACCTGTTTTGCCGTCATGATCCGCTCCCTTCCGCTTCGGTCAGTTCCCAGCCGGGGACAACCTGGTTCAGACCCAGTACCGGTGACTGGGTCAGGCAACGGTTCACAATCATCCGGCCCTGCTGGATGTCCACGTTGCCATAATATTCAACCCGGCCGTCCGGATGACAGACTGCCACGGTGGGTTCCGCGTAGCACAGACCGGAACATCCGCCCGGCATCACGTCCATCTTTTCGTCCAGCTCCAGGTTGGCAACTTCTTTCTGCATGGATTCCAGGACCGGTGTCGAGCCGGCCGCGATGCAGCAGGTGCCCATATGTACGAGGATCCGTACCTTCCGGGATGCTTTTCGTTCGTTTCGAATATCACCCGCAAGCTTCTGCAATGCTTTGAAACTTTTCACCTTACTCACTGGCGGCCTCCTGCTCCCGGACGGCTTCCGCCTCTTCCTGCTCTTCGCAGTCTTTCAGGATCATGCCAACCATCTCGGGTTTCACGTTGCCGTATACCTTCTCATTGACCAGCACCACCGGGGCCAGCCCGCAGGCGCCCACGCAACGCAAGGTATCCAATGAATACCGACGGTCCACGGTCACATCGTTGGCCTCAATGCCCAGTTCCTGCTCCAGGCGACCCAGGATCCGCTCCGCACCCTTGATATGACAGGCCGTACCCGTGCAGACGCTGATCCGGAATTTGCCCTGGGGTTTCAAGGAAAAATACGAGTAGAAACTGACCACTCCGTAAATTTCCGACAGGTGCAGGTCCAGGCGTTCTGCGACAAATTCCTGGACTTCTTCCGGCAGAAAACCAAACAATCGTTGGGCCTGGTACAGCACGGGCAACAGGTGCCTGCGCCGTTCCGTCAAATTCAGACCCGGCTCTATTCGCTCCGAAATGAATGCATCCAGCTGATTGAACAGCCGGGCAGACTCGGTGGAAATGGTTGTTGTCGTCAAATCGAACCTCCTTCGACAAAGCCCTTCACTTGTGAAATGTATCACGCAATATTTAACTGTCAACCGGTTTCTGGAAGAAATTCGGATGTTTTTTCAGTGGGATTATTTGGCAAGTTTACTTATTATTTTTCTTCGATTTAGAAAACCGTAACAAGCGTCTTTTTGGAATATTCAATTCGTGCATTCAAACACAATGTTTTCTTATTTTTCTTCATTCGGATAATACTTAAGAAAAGGCTATGAGAAGTCCGGGTTCTCCGGTGGCGCCATGAATGCCGCGGTGACGGGTTCGGGGATCGACTCGGCCACGATCCGGCTCACTTCATCCCGCTCTTCCGGGGTCAACTGCCAGTTCATGATCTCGGGCAGTGCGTCCAGTTGATCCGGACGGCGCGCCCCCCACAGGGGTACCATGCCCGCATAGCGGTCCAGCAACCAGCGAACCGCCAGGTGTACCACACGCCGGTTGAAACGGGACCGGGCCAGTTGATCCAGCCGTCCCACCGCGTCCAGGTATCGCTCCAGCCGGGGCGACTGGAACTTGGGGTCATAGTTGCGGATGTCCCCGTCTGGAAACGTAGTCCCCAGCCCCACCCGGCCGGACAGCAATCCGCGGCAAATGGCACCGTATCCCAATACCGTTACGTCCCGTTCCATGGCCCAGGACAGCACATTGCCCTCGATTTCCTGCTCAAACAGGTTGTAAGGCGGTTGAATTGTCGTGACCGGTGCCACCGGATGAAACTGGTTCAGTTGTTCAACAGAATAATTGCTCACCCCGATACAGCGGATCTTCCCCTGGTCCCGGAACTTCAGCATCAGCGCTGCGGTATCTTCAAAGGGCACCGCACGGTCCGGCCAGTGTACCTGGTAAATGTCAATATGGTCGGTCTGCAGGCGGCGCAGGGAATCATGGAGTTCCTCTTCCAGGCGGTCGGGTGATGAATCCCGGTAGATCCCGTCATCGTCCCATCGCAGCCCGCACTTGGTAGCCAGTACGATATTGTCCCGGTTGCCGTATTCCCGGATGGCACGCCCCACGACCGTTTCGGATTCGCCGAAGCCGTAGACCGGTGCGGTGTCGATGAGGTTGATGCCCATGTCCAGTGCCCGGGCGATGGTGCGCATGGAGTCTGCGTCGTCGGCGCCGCCCCAGAAGGAGCCGCCGATGGCCCAGGTGCC
>CAZDKZ010000004.1:6085-85034 GCA_964506215.1 uncultured Holophagae bacterium | reverse complement strand
TGGTGGCGTCATCCTCTAGTATGTTACCGGAATTCTGTCTGAGATGTTTCAACAGCTCCTGGGTGAACAGCCTGGCATCGCCGAATGGACAGGATTGAATCACTGATTCCAGTTCTTTTTCCAGGGGTTCGGTTACGCCATCTGTCAGCAGCACCACCACATCATCCGGCTCCAGAATCATGGCGTGTTTGCGATACTGCACCGAGGACACCAGCCCCAGCGGGAAGCGCGGGCTCTGTCGGGGCATGGGCATAACCTTGCCTTTCCTTACCAGTACCGGGGACGGCATACCCGCATTTACAACGTTGAATTCACGGGTTTCCGGATTCAACACACAATAGCAGGCCGCCACAAACATGTTGGCCCCGCTCTTCTGATACAACAACTGGCTTGCGCGGCTCATTGCCTCGTCCGGTTCCCGGCACACCATGGCCTGAGTTCCGATCGTTTCCTTTGCTGCAACCATCATCATGGCGGCCGGGATGGATTTACCGGCCACATCGCCCACCACGATGCCGGTTCCACGATTGTCCGGCAATTCCACATAATCAAAAAAATCACCGCCCACAACCTTGGAGGGTTGAGACACGCCAAACGCTTGGAAAGACGGGCCTTCCGGGTGATGGGACGGAATGAGACTCTGCTGGATGTAACCCGCAATTTTTACGTCCCGCTCCAGTTCCAGCTGGCGAGACAACCGGTCAATCAGTCGTGTGTTTTCATATGCAGTCACAAAATGAAGTAACATACTCCGGACCGTTTCCAGCTCCTCGTCAAACAGCACGCTCCGGGCAAACAGGATGGCCCGCAGGTGCCCCAGTTTACGGAACGGGAAAGCCAACCGGAAACCCTTCTGATAATAGTGGAAGAATTCACTGTCCGTGGTATTCTCCAGGAGAAAGAACCGGGAATGGGGAAGGTCTTCCGTTACCCGGACAACCCGTTCGCTCTTCAATTCACGAAAGTGTTGTTGTTCGGTGTGAATCAACAGGGCAAACCGTCCGGGTACCGAAGCGGATAGCAGGTTCAGAATTCGTTCCTCCAATTGTTCCCGGTCGGTTGAATTCAAAAGTTCTTCCGCTTCCGCAGCGATGTTCCGTTTCCGCTGCCGCTCCTTCTGCAGGAAAATGTCTTCCAGTTGTGCACGGAAAAAATCATGGAGCGGATTGAACAGAAACACAATGGTAATGGCCAGACCCATGGAATACAGGTAGGGATCGGTCAGACTGAAGCGGTTCAACGTGGTATTGATTACGAAAATGATCAATGCGTAGAGCACGGACAACAGCAACAGGATAAACGAATACAGTAGACTTTTCTTCAAGAGAATCTTGATATTGAAGAAACCGAAACGATAAATCCTGTAAGACAGATAAATGGGCATTACCATGAGCGGAATCGAGAAGAATGCGGCGATCTCTAAATGGCTCCTGCTGATACCGAAAGGAATGGCAACCAGAATAAAGATAAACATGCTGATCCCATACACCATCATCAAGCCGGTCCGTTCCCCGGGGGGCGCTTTCTTCTGGGAATAGCGCAGTGTAGCAAGGGACAGTAAACTGTAAATAATATAGAGCAGCCAACGCCAGTTGAAATTCAACAGCGGCCGGCCCTGAATGTAGAAACCGGTCAATTCAAAAACAGCCACAAAAATCGGCACAAGGTAGAGCATCACCGCCCGGTTACTGCCGGTTCCCACCAGGGCGCTCCTGTGGGGATAGAGCAGGAAAAAATGCAGGAACAACACCGGCAATAACAGGTATGACAGTTCGCCAACCGATCGGATTACCAGATTGCCCAGGGAATAAGAATGGGATCGGAGCAGACAGGTGAACAGCAGCAGCAATGCCAGACTCAAATAATAGAAAACCCGGGACTCGGCGCCCAATGGGTTGTTCAGAAAAACAATGAGGCCCAACATGGAAAACACGATCAACAGCATGCCGGTCAGTATATGGAAGAGCCGGATATTCCGCTTGGTTTCCAGTTGAACCATGAAGGTGTGAACCTGGCCGCTCCGCTCCACCAGGTAGGGCACATCCGTCTCGGTCAGTTGCTTCAGCATGGTTCCCACAGAAAATGGATTGGAGATGAGTGTACTGGAAATACCCAGCACGCGGTCACCCGTTTGCATCCCCGCCCGGTCGGCAGGCGAGCCCGGATCCACCTTGTCCACCAGGATGCCCTTGGTGGTCAGCATCGGGGTAATACCATCATACACATGCAGCCGGAACAGATCGTACAGACTCAGGAAAGCCAACAGCAGCGCGATCAATCCGACTGTCAGGTGTACATTCTTGTTCATCGGTTTCTCAACTCCAATGCTCCCCGCAATACCAGGTACGGGTCATCGTCCACCGACATCACATCCGGCACCTGGTCAACATGTCGCAGAAAGCTGCGCTTCTTCAAAACGTCGCGTGCAGGATCAAGGAGCGGACGGCCAAGACCGGCAAGTCCGCCTGCGAGCACAAACACACGTGGAGCAATTATATCAGAGATCAATGCCATTGCTTTTCCCAGAAAATGTCCGGTATCTGCCACGACGGACGCCGCCAGCCTGTCTCCCGACGCCAATCGTTGGGCCAGTTCAATACCGCTGGCGATGGGTTCATGCGACTGTTCATTGAACCGCTGCAGAATACCTGGCTCGCCGGCGAACGCTTCCACGCATCCCCATTTTCCACAGCCACAACGCGGGCCCTTGTCATCGATAACCAGATGACCGATTTCGGCACCGCAACCAAGCGTACCCCGAAGCGGTTTTCCTTCCACGATAATGCCACCCCCAACACCGGTGCCCAGCACCACTGCAACCAATGGATCCATTGACTTGAACTGTTGCATTGCGGCCACGGCCAAAGCCGCACAGTTTCCGTCATTCTCTACGGTCACAGGGGCACGACACTGTCGTTCCACAACACTTGCCAGGTCCACTCCCTGTTCAAGGGGCAGATTGGTGGCATGCAGCACTCGTCCATTTCGATCCACATTCGCTGCGATGGAAATGACAACTGCATCAACCGGAAAATTTATTGTCAACCGCTCCAGTTTTGCACAGAGTGTCGGTATCAAGTTCCGTGACGGGGTTGGAAACCAGCAGGGATATCCGTCCAGGAAGCACGGCCCGTCTGCAACACCATATTTAATTCGGGTACCACCGATATCGACAGCAACCAGCATGATTCCTCCACGTTTTCCGGCAAGAAGCAGGCAAAGTCAGGGAGCGGCCTCCAGAACCTGTTGACGACTGACACTATTGTACTTGATCAGGTTTTTATACGCCTTCTGCTTGAGTGCCTGATCTCCCCAAGCGTCTGCGATCTGCATCTGCAAGCTGTAAATGTCCGGGATTGTCCGGTCAATGTTGCGGGCAATCTCCAGCAGATCCAGTGCATCCAGATATTCCCCTCTTTGATAAGCGCGAACCGCCAGACTCACATATACAAACGGATTTCTCTTCCGGGCAGTTTCCAGTTCCGCTTTGATATCTTCATACGCTTCCAGGTTGCCTGTCCGCTCATAAGTTGTCAGCACATTTCCCAGGACCAGGTCGGGAAACCGGGCAAGGGACAGCGCTTTTGCAAAGTGGGACCGGGCCGCTTCCAGATCACCCAACCGGAGCTTCAGAACGCCGATGTTATTGTGAATCTGGTATGAATCCGGAAACAGCGCCTGGGCAATCCGGAACAGGTGATCCGCTTCATATTCCCGTTTTTCCAGTAGAAGCCCGGCAGCCAGGTTGTTATAGAACAGCCCCGCCGCTTCAATATCCGTGAGAATTGTGGTAAACCGATATTGCCGCGGGTTGGGAATAAAGTCCACCAGGATCCGGTCATGGGCAACCGGAATCGCCGCAATGATATGATTGGTATGGATGACGGTCTGTCCATCGGACCGGTTGCTGATAATGTCTTCCACCAGCATGTAGTATGCATCCAGGTTGGCAAGCCGTGCAGCTCCCACAAACAGATTGGTCAACGCAAAGCAATTGCCCTCTTTGGAATGGAAACACGTCTCTGCGTCCAGGGTGGCGGATTTGACGTAGGTGTAACTGTTTTCTCCGCCGACCACACAGGCCCGGAGTTTCCGGTACCGACGCCATTCATCTCCGGACATGTCAATGCACTCCCGCAAGGAAGCAACTATTTCAGGCGTCATTCGTGAGGGGGACCGAAGTACATAATTTCGATTTACCACAAGTTCAGCATTCATCGGATTGTCTGAACCAATGGGAATTTCCATATCGGGCAACCCTGCAATACGGGTTGCAACAGCAGCTTTAAATGTCTCCGGGGTAAAATAGACGACACGGGGTTCTTCCACGCAACCGGCCAGGATCAACAACATGAACCACGTGGTCCATTGAAACTTCCTCATTTGGGGCCCCCTTTCGCTCACCATCTATACCACATGCGCCAAGTGAAGGTTTCAAAAGCACTTCACAAAGCCGTGATGCTTATCACAACGAATCGTTCTGGTTCAGGTATAATATCTACCATAGCATTATTTCATCTTATGGAGGTAACCATGTCTGATGCAGTCATGTGGTACGTAGCCATCGCGGGCCAGCAACAGGGCCCCTTTGGCAAGGAAGATATCATCAATAAGCTGAAGTCCGGTGAAATCGACGGGCAGACCCACTTGTTCGCCCAGGGTGTTACCGCAAACTGGACGCCGCTGGCGCAGGTTGCTGAGTTCGCCACGGCGTTGAACGAAAGCGGCACGACCCCCCCGCCTGTGCCGGTTTCCGGTGGCGCACGCCAGTCCCACGAAATTGATCATCAAATTTATGGTGATGATCTCCAGTTTGTTGAGATTGAGCTGGACCCGGGTGAAACCGTCATTGCTGAAGCCGGCGCCATGATGTTCATGGAAGACGGCATTGACATGGAAACCCGGTTTGGTGATGGATCCAAACCCGACCAGGGATTCATGGGCAAACTCTGGGAAGGCGCAAAGCGAAAATTGACCGGTGAGTCATTATTCATGACCTGGTTTTCTCACCAGGGAACCGGCAAGGGACACGTGGCCTTCGGCGCCCCCTATCCGGGCAAAGTCGTTGCCCTGGATCTGAAAAAGCTGGGCGGACAGTTCATCTGTCAGAAAGATGCATTTCTTTGCGCCGCCATGGGCACCGAAGTGGGCATCGCGTTCAACAAACGGATCGGCGCCGGATTCTTCGGCGGGGAAGGATTCATTCTTCAGAAGCTCACCGGAGATGGGAAAGCGTTCGTTCATGCCTGTGGAACCATTGTCAACCGGACCCTGAAACCGGGTGAAACCCTGCGGGTGGATACCGGTTGCCTGGTGGGATTCACGCCAAACGTCACCTATGACATTCAACTGGTGAAAAAGCTCAAGTCGATTTTCTTCGGTGGAGAAGGCCTGTTCCTGGCAACACTGACCGGACCCGGAGAGGTATGGCTCCAATCATTGCCCTTCTCCAGACTGGCAGACCGGATTTATGCCGCGGCACCCCAGGGTGGCGGCAAGCAGGTCGGTGAAGGCTCGGTACTGGGCGGTGTATTCAACATGATCGGCGGCGACTGATTCATTTATCTGATCCGACAAACAAGAACGGGCGGGAAGAATCCCGCCCGTTTTCCCGTCTTAATACTGCTTCAGTCAACTGTTTTTCACGGCCTGCTGATATAACGGTGACATTTTCCGCAACCGTTCCACGCATGTGACCAGTTCCTCCACGGTGTAGGCCATATCTTCTTTCGTGGTGCTCAAGCCCAGCGAGAAGCGCATGGAACCATGGGCCAGCCCATGATCGTTGTCCATGGCCATCAACACATGGGACGGGTCCAGCGACCCCGACGAACAGGCAGAGCCGGTAGAAACCGCGATCCCCGAGAAATCCAGATCATACAGGATGGATTCGCCTTCAATGTAACGGAATGAAATGTTGCTGATCCCCGCCAGGCGCCTGGCGTTCCGCGCATTAATCCGGATATGATCAATCCGTTCGGCCACCTGAGTTTCAAACCAGTTCCGCAACTTTTCCTGTCGTTTCCACTCTTCGTCCATGCCGGTTATTGCCAGTTCCACCGCCTTACCCAGGCCGGCGATGTGGGTGGTATTCTCCGTTCCGGCCCGAACATTAAATTCATGATGGCCCCCGTGAATCAACGGGCATATCTTCCGGCTCTTCTTCTTGTACAACACCCCCACACCTTTGGGACCATATATTTTGTGACCGGACAAGGTCAGGAAGTCCAGATTCAATGCCTTGACATCAATCGGAATCTTACCGAATGCCTGGACGGCGTCCGTGTGAAACTGAATCCCGCGGCTGGTGACCATTTCTGCAATTTCGGGAATGGGCTGAATGGCGCCGGTTTCATTGTTGGCATACATGATGGACACCAGGGCCGTTCGCTTGGTGATCATCTTTTCCAGTTCATCCAGTTTGATCACACCATTCTCATCAACGGGGGCATAATGAATCACCCGGCCTTCCCCCTCCAGGCACTTGGCGGTGTTCAGAACAGACGGGTGTTCAATCGCCGATACGATGACTTCATTCTGCTCACAACCCAGCTTGCACACCCGGTTGCAACAGGTCACACCTTTGAGGACCAGGTTGTTGGATTCGGAACCACAGCTGGTAAAAATGATCTCATCAGGATCCGCGTTCAGGGAACTGGCAATGGTGGACCGGACCTCGTTGATCAGTTGTCTTGCTTCCCGTCCAAACCCATGGTGACTGGATGCATTGCCGTACAATTCCATGGCCGCAACCATGGCATCCCGTACGTCCTGGTGAATGGGGGTCGTGGCACTGTGATCCAGGTACACCCGTCTCATTTTTCATCCCCAAAGAAATCATGAATCATGTCTTCAATGACAGACTTGCACCGATCACCGCCACAAGCGCCGGAAATTGCTCCGGTCTTCTTCATGATGACATCCAGATCGTCCACACCATGTTCAATCACATCCAGAATGGCACTCTTCTTGATCCCCATGCAATGGCAGATCACGGGGTCCGGCGCTTCATCAACGGTCTCCCCCTTGTAGTCCGCCACTGCCCGGGCCAGTGCATCCACCGCCAGGATGGAACAATGAATCTTGTTCTTGGGCAAACCACCCAGCGCTTCCGCGATTGCCTTGTTGGAAATCAGGATTGCCTCTTCCACCGGCTTTCCCTTGATCATCTCGGTTGCAATGGAGCTGGATGCAATGGCTGAAGCACAGCCGAAGGTTTCGAAACGGGCATCTTCAATGATGCCGTTCTCGTCCACCTTGATATACAGTTTCATAATATCGCCACAGGCTTCATTTCCGACTTCGCCCACACCGCTGGGATCGTCCATGCCGCCCACATTGCGGGGATTGCGGAAATGATCCAGAAGAACTTCTGAATACATGCTCATGATGCACCTCCGAAGCTGAATATACCGCTATTTCAACCGGTTCGTCAAACAGAATAGGGCCGGACACGTTCCCGAAATTCTTGGCTCAGAGGCTGAACCTGTCCGCTTTGATAGTCAAACCCCACCATAACCGTATACCCTGTCGCCTTGCTTTCGCCAGTCTCTTTGTTTTCTATTTTATAATGAAAACGATAGCTCTTGTCTCGTATATGGGACACCCAGCAGTGGATCACCATCGGCTCCCCATACAGAATGGAACGCTGGTAGGCCAGGTGATTCTCCACAACCACCACGTCAAAGTCCATCGGGTTGTCCGGGGTATCGCGAAGCGCATCCCGGAACGCGATCCGCGCTTCTTCCAGGAAGGTGAAATAGGTGGCATTGTTCACGTGGCCCATGGCATCTAAATCACGAAAACGAATGATAATTGGAAAGGTCAGCACCTTATCGGGTACTTCCCGGACCGACAGGGGCCACGGTTTGTCCATGCTGCCCGAAAACGCAATTTCATCCAGCGGTTTCCGTTCCCGGTTCCGCTGTTCCCGCTGATCGGGATAGCCCACCGCCACCAGACACTGGGGCGTCCAGCCCGGATCGGTTGCCAGCCTTTTCTCCAAGACATCTGCATCAAACCCGCCCACAATATGGGCGGAAATCCCCTGTTCCGTCGCAGCCAGCAACAGGTTCTGAACCGCAAGACCGATATTGAACGAAGAGGACTGTGCTTCCCGATACACCACGATTACCGCTGGCGCCTGCAAAACCCAGTCATTACCATCGGACAGAACATCCGTCAACAGATCAGTGGATTCCAGCAACACGAACCGCCAGGGTTGGCTGTTGAAAGCGGAAGGGGCATACCGGACCGCATCCAGCAAGCGGGTCAGGATTTCCGGCGCAACCGGCCGGTCGCGGAACGACCGCGCACTACCCCGCTTTCGGAGCAGGTCAAGCAGCATGCCGTTCCCCGCGAATGATAAACCCGGCCATGGCAATCAACACCAGGTCCCGAACCACGTCCCACCAGGTCAACAGGTCCTCGCCATTGGCAAAACAACCGCAACTGGTATCCAGCCCCCGGATCAATGCCTGGGACATGGCCACCATGAACACCAGGTTCATGAGAATGGTCAGCCATGCGGTCGAACGCTTGTACACCCCCATGACCAGCATCATTCCGACCACCAGCTCCAGTGCCGGCATCACCAGCGCGGTGAAATCCACCAGTAGACCCGGCAACATATCATACCGGGACACAGCTTCGGCAAATTTATGCCAATCCAGGAGCTTGGGCACGGCCGCGTATACAAACACGGCACCCAGTGCGACCCGATTCAGAACTGCAACGAATCTTGAAAACCGGTATCCGTTGATTGCGCGTATCCCGCTGTTTCCCATGCTTCCATGCCTCCTGTAAAATGCAATATCTGCTCTTCGGTAAAGCCCAATGATTGGAGATCAGCTGCCAGAATTTCACCCAGTTCACAATCGGGACCGGTGCAATAGATCACCAGTACCGGCACTGATTGGAGCATCTCTTCAATCTGGAGTATAAAGCTCATCCGGTCCGGTTCCTGTGCCGAGATATTGATGGCGCCGGGGATATGTCCGGCGACATAATCTTCGTAGCTTCTGGCATCCAGGAACAATGCCTCACCCGAATCCAGCAGGTTCAACATGTCCGCTGCTGATGGACCGGTTCGCTTTTCGGGTTTTGGACCGGCTACGGTAACAGTTACCAGCGCAATTATCACAGTCAACACAGCGATGTGTATCAGTTCACGGATCATTGGGGTCCTCCAGTTTGATCATGTCACCGTCCAGCATGTTGGCAATGAACACACCGAGGCGATCATATACCGGTTCGATCTTCTCACCGAACATCTTCTGGAGTACAGACGCAATATCCCGTACATTTCGTTTGCCGTCAATTTCCTGCCAGAATGCCGCGCCGATTTCATCCAGCTGAATCCGGAAATGCTTTTTCTTGATCCGTGGCTGGATGAATCGTTTGCCAAAACCGGAACGAAATTTGGGGAGAAGGATAATCACCTTCTCCCCGTCGATTTCAAATTCCTGGTTCCGGCTCGGGACCAGTTCCAGCAGGTTTTTACCCTGCAATTTATTCATTTGCGTTCTTGACTGCACCCAGCGGGATCTTCACCAGCATGTAGCCCAGGGCAAACATGACGGCAATGGACAGGAAGAACGGTGATCCCGGCCACAGGTTGGGGACCGGTACTTCCGCAAAGGCCAGCGCGGCGAACAGCAGACCCATCAGTGCTTCCCCGGCAATCAGCCCGGAAGCCACCAGCACACCACGGTTTTCCACCGCCGATTTCTGGTCATCGTTCAACGCCCGCTTGGCAATGATGGAATCGATCACCCAGCGGATGATCCCGCCCACGAAGATCGCGGCAACCGTTTCAAAAGACAGATACATGCCCACACAGACCAGCATGGGACTCTTCACCCGCAGCAGGATGAAACCAACCGCCATGATGATACCCACAATGATCAACGGCCATACCATTTCACCACCCACAATGCCCTTGGACAGCTGGGCCATGAGACCGGCCTGGGGTGCTGCCAGTACATCGCCGCCGAATCCGCCGATGTAACCGTCGATAGCTGCTTTTTTCAGGTCGCCCGCGTTGAGAATGAACAGCGGAACCCACATGACCACGGCACTGATCACCACACCGATCAGGTCACCCGCCTGCATTTTCCAGGGGGTACCGCCCAGCAGGTGTCCAACTTTCAAATCCTGGAGCATTTCACCGGCAACCGCCGCTGAAACGCAGACCACACCGGCAACCGCCAACACCGCGATAATACCGGAAGTGCCCTTGGCGCCCAGCGTTACCATCAGGATGGCTGCCACCACCAGCGTGGAAATGGTCAGACCGGAAATGGGATTGTTGGAGGAACCGATCAGCCCCACCAGGTAACCGGATACCGCCGCGAAGAAGAAACCGGCAATCATCATGACTGCTGCTGCCACCAGTGCGGGCACCAGGTTTTCACCGGCGAAATCCATGAACCACCAGTAAACAATGAAGGTAACCACGGACAATGCCGCCAGTCCGGCAAAGACGAACTTGATGTTCAGGTCTTTGTCGGTCCGGTCGGTGGACGCTTCAGAAGTGGCAGCTTTCTTCACATCGTCAACAGAACGTTTGATTCCGGTA
Source organism: uncultured Holophagae bacterium (assembly GCA_964506215.1). Taxonomy (GTDB): domain Bacteria; phylum Acidobacteriota; class Holophagae; order Thermotomaculales; family Thermotomaculaceae; genus CAZDKZ01. The sequence continues at coordinate 74,455 of CAZDKZ010000004.1, read as the reverse complement.
AACAGGGATTTCCGCATGCCGTACAGGGTGTAAGCAGCGCTCATCAACATGCCGCCGATGGCCACCGGCTTCACCATGTTGGCGAAGATATTCTTGGATACTTCCACCCAGGTCATGTCCCCCGCTTCGATGAACGGGAGATACTGGGGTGCCAGTACCAGCATGAGCAGCGGCACAAACAGCCCCCATGCCAGTACACCACCGGCAAAGTTCAATGCCGCCAGTACCGGACCAATAATGTAGCCCACACCGAAGAATGCCGGGCTTAAGGCCGGGGATTTGAACAGAAAACCACCGCCGGAAGAGACGCCTTTAAAGCCCACTTCCGCCTTGGCGGTTCCGGGAATAATCTTTGTTGTAAATCCAACGAACGATTCCCACTTGGCTTTCAGCACGCCGAAGTTCTTCAAAAATTCAATGAATCCACCCACGCCCATGGCAGCAAACAGGAATTTTGCGCCCGTGGTGCCGCTGCGGCCGGCCTTGTGAATTTCGGAAGCGGCCACCGATTCCGGAAACGGCAACGAAGTGTCTTCCACCATCACGCGGCGCAGCAGGGTCACGAACAGGATACCGACAATACCACCCACCAGCATGATGACGGTGGATTTCCAATAACCGGCAAAGGAACCGAAAAACTCGGGAGACCACACGCCGGCGATCAGAAATGCAGGCAACGTAAAAATGGCTCCGGCCGCCACCGATTCACCGATGGAGCCGACGGTACGCACAATGTTCTCTTCCAGAATGTTATTGTCCTTGAACAGACGAAGCAACGCCATGCCCAGCACTGCCGCCGGATAGGTGGCAGCGATGGTCATACCGGCTTTGAGGCCCAGGTACGCGTTTGCCGCGCCCAGCAAGGCAGCCAGGATGACACCGATAAACATGGCACGGAACGTGAACTCTTTCAGGTTCTGGTCCGCAGGAATAAACGGCTTGAAACTCAAGACAACCTCCCTTTCGGATTCTACTCCGGGTATCATAACAGAAAGGCCGTTTCAGGAGAACTGAAAACCCCGAAAATAAAGGGCCTGCGGGCCATTTGGACAAAGCCGGCATTTGGTGATCCTCGACCCTATGCTCCGGCAGATGATTCCGCTACAATGATTGAAACGGAGGAACCGGATGCCGCTGATCGCGCTGTTGACAGACTTTGGTCTCGAGGACACCTATGTGTCTGAAATGAAAGCTGTTTTATTTTCACAACGTCAGGAGCATATTGTGGACCTGACCCATGGTGTGCAACCCGGAAACATCATCCAGGGGCAATTTCTTTTGCAGACATCATTTCATCATTTCCCTCCCGGCACGGTGTTCCTCTCGGTGGTAGATCCCGGTGTCGGCACAAAGCGTCATCCGGTAGCAGTTCACTACCGGGAGTGTTGGTTCGTGGGACCGGACAATGGCCTGTTCTCTTTCGCGCAATCCGGTTCGGTCCATCAGATTCTGCCAATGGAACAATTTGACCGCCGTATCTCCGACACCTTCCACGGGCGGGATCTGTTTGCGCCCGCTGCCGCTATGATCGCATCCGGGAAGCTGTCTGTCCTGTCAGCGCCCGTTCACCTTCAGGAAATCCAACCATTGAAATTTCATGACACCGCTGAACCAGGTCGTTCCGTCATCTACCACATGGATCGTTTCGGCAACCTGATCACCGGCATCGTCAATGCCCTGGCCGGACAGGTGGCTGTCGCCGTCAACGGAACTGTAATTGACCGCCATGAGACCACGTTCGGCTACGGTGAACAGGATCTGTTCTTGTTTCCCGGCAGCCGGGGTTTTCTGGAAATCGCGTTGCGGAACAACAGCGCAGCGGATCGACTGCAAGCCAAAATTAATCAACCAATCGAGGTGTATCCCATATGAGACATGATCGTTTCAATCCCAGAAGACGTCCCAGCTGGTTCAAACGCATCCTGGTCCTGCTGCTGATCTGGGCCATTACAGGCGGAATCCTGCACTACCGGTGCCGCCAGGTATTGCTGGCCCCATCCGTGGACACCGCTGCGCTGGCCAACCGGATCCGGACGGCCCGTTGGTCGTTCTGCCTCCCCCTGTCCGGCCGACTGAACGAAATGGAAAACCTGGGCCAACTGCTGGCCGGAAACTCGCCAATCCACACGGAATCCGGTCGGTTGACGGAAGGGGAATATCGTACGATCCTTGACCACCTGCTGGCCAACGGAACCCTGGATACGTTCCGGACCATTATGGACTACCTGGCATCCGCAGACATTGGACTGGAACGATTCCGTGCACTGGACCGTTTTGACAGGGGTGACTTTGAAGGCGCCCGTTCGGTACTGGAAACGGACCCCGTATTTGCGCCATTCTACAAAGACGGGAACATTCCGGTGGTAAGCGGTGTGCTCGTAACAGAGCTGGCAACCGGAGAATTGCAGCCCCTGTTACCGGGCACATCATTCTTTATCGATCACCTCACTGTGGATCATCACCTGCAGCAGTTGGATTCCACCCTGGACCCCGCAGTTCAGCGGGAGCTGTATGAATCCATGGAACGGTTTGACGGCGGCTTCTGCCTGGCGGAAGGAAACCGGCTGATTGGCCTGGTTGGCAAGAATATCGATCCCCTTACCCATCTGTTCGAAGCGGGATCTGTCATCAAGGTGATTACCATGGCGGCTGCCATGACCGAGGATGGCCCTGGACCTTTCCCCTACAATTGTGACGGTCCGATCCGGGTGGATAACCGGATCTTCTATGACTGGAAAGCACACGGAAAGCTGACGGACTATCCCCACGGACTGGCCTGTTCCTGCAACCTGATTTTTGCTGAAACCGGACTCCGCCTGGGACCCGAGATCATGGGCCGCTGGATGGATCGGTTCTCCCTTTCGGAAACCTGTCGGGTGGACTGGCCCATGTTTTCATTTGAAACCGCTTTGCGCGGAAACCTGGATGGGGACTGGGCGCTGGCCCGGGCAGCCATCGGACTGGATGCGCCCCGGATTTCCACCTACTGGTTGACCATGACCGCCGCCGTGCTGGCGGAGAATGGCCGGCCGGTAGTTCCCCTGCCCGTGAGCGCCCGTCAGATACCGGGCTATGCATCCCTTTCACTGGTTGCACAAGAAGGGGAACCGCTGCTTACGTCAACGGTACTGGACGCCATCCACCAGGGCATGCGCCTGGCAGTGAACTGGGAGGAAGGAACCGGACGGCGTGCAGAAATCGAGGGATTGCCACTCTATCTGAAAACAGGCACTGCCGGGGACAGCCCATATAACTCGATTCTCATGGGATTCTTTGACCTGAATGGACACCGGTACAGCTTCGGCCTGTATCTGGAAAAGGGTGGCAAAGCTGAATATAACGGTGCCCGGGTCCTGAAAACTGCCCTGCGCAACCTGCGACCCATCCTGTTGAAGCGGGAAAACCGGGACACACCATGAGTTTTGTTCACCTGCATACCCATACGGAATACAGCCTGCTGGACGGGTTGACCCGGGTTGGCGAACTGGTCGCCCGGGCAAAGGAACTGGAAATGCCCGCTGTTGCCATAACCGACCATGGGAGCATGTTCGGTGTGGCGGAGTTTTACCGGAAAGCACGGCAAACCGGGATCAAACCCATCATTGGTTGTGAAGTCTATGTAGCCAAGGGCAGCCGGCTGGAAAAGACCAAGGGACAGGGAATGAACCACCTGATCCTGCTGGCAAAGAACAACACCGGTTACCGGAACCTGTGTAAACTGGTATCCGAGGCCTATCTCACCGGATTCTATTACAAACCCCGGATTGACCTGGACCTGCTGGAAGAGCATGCCGAGGGACTGGTGGCCTTGTCCGCCTGCCTCAAAGGGGAAATCCCGGAGGCCATTCTCAACAACAATGTGTCGGGCGCCCGTCAGGCCGCGCTGCGCTTCCAGTCCATCCTGGGCAAGGACAATTTCTTCCTGGAAATGCAGGACCACGGTATCCGGGAGGAAAAAGCCGTTTTGCCGGAGATCCTGAAAATGTCCCGGGAAATGAACATCCCGGCTGTGGCCACCAATGACATTCACTATCTCCACAAACAGGACAGCGACGTCCATGACGTCTTGTTGTGCATCCAGACCAACAAGCAGAAGCATGACGCGTCCCGGATGCGCTATGAAGCTGAGAAGTTCTACCTGAAAACCCGGGAGGAAATGGAAGCCCTGTTTGGCACCACCCCGGAAATCCTGGACAACACCCTGCATGTTGCGGACATGTGCGACGTGGAGCTGCCCAGTTCAATGATGCTTCCCGATTTCGAGGTACCGGACGGGGAAACACTGGACAGTTATCTCCAGAAAATATCGGAAGAAGGGTTGGGTCGGCTGAAAGACCAGGGACGACTCCGGTCCGACATTGCCATGGATACCTACCGGGAACGGTTACAGACCGAACTGGATGTATTGAAGCTCAAGGGATTTTCCGGTTATTTTTTGATTACATGGGACTTCGTCCGGTATGCCCGGGAAGAACACATCCCGGTGGGCCCCGGCCGGGGATCGGCCGCCGGCTCGCTGGTGGCATTTTCACTGGGCATCACCGACGTGGACCCGCTCCGGTATGGCCTGCTGTTCGAACGATTCCTGAACCCGGAACGGACATCCATGCCCGACGTGGATATTGATTTCTGCAAGAACCGACGGGAAGAAGTGATCTCCTACGTGAAGCAGAAGTATGGGGAAGACCGGGTGTCCCAGATCGTCACGTTTAACAAGATGAAAGCCAAGCTGGCAATCAAGGACGTCGCCCGGGTGTTGGGCTATGCGCCGGAGGAAGCCAACCGGGTAACCACCAAGCTGTATCCGCCCGGATTGAATATTGATATCAAGACCGCCCTGAATGATTCCGAGGAGCTGCGCAAATACCGCGAAAGCAGTGAACAGAACCGGCAGCTCTTTGACTATGTGGAACGCATCGAAGGAACGGCCCGGCATCCCGGTGTCCATGCCGCCGGTGTCATTATCGCCCCCCGTCCCATCGTGGAACTGGCCCCGGTTTTCGTGGATTCCGGCTCCAAATCACCGGTACCGGTGGTCCAGTATGATAAGGATGAAGCGGAAAACATCGGCTTGTTGAAAATGGACTTCCTGGGCCTGAAAACCCTGTCCATCATTGACGTGGCCCTGAACCTGATCGAAGAACGGCACGGGGTGCCCCGCACCGAGGTGCAGGATGCGTTCTCCCGATTTGACGATGAAAAGGTATTCCAGGTCTTCTGCCATGGCGACACCCAGGCCATTTTCCAGTTTGAATCCTCGGGCATGCAGAACCTGTTGAAACAGCTCCAGCCGGACAAGCTGGAAGACCTGATTGCCTGTAACGCCATGTACCGGCCCGGTCCAATTGGATCCGGCATGCTGGATTCCTACATCCGCCGCCGCAACGGCCTGGAAGATGCGGAATATCCTTTGCCGGGTCTGGAACCGTTCCTGGAAGAAACTTACGGGATTATCCTCTACCAGGAACAGGTCATGCAGATCGCGGTGGAAATCGCCGGCTATTCCATGGGCCAGGCGGACCTGCTCAGAAAGGCCATGGGGAAGAAGAAAGACGATGTGATGGCCAAGCAGCGGGAAATCTTCCTCAAAGGTGCGGAAGAAAAGGGACATGACCTGGAAAAGGCCCGGGCCCTGTTTGACCTGATGGCAGAGTTCGCCAAGTATGGATTCAACAAGTCCCACTCCGCCGCATACGCGATCCTGGCATACCAGACCGGTTATCTGAAAGCCTACTATCCCACCGAATTTGCGACAGCCGTGCTGCGGATGGAACAGGAAAGTACTGCCTCAGTCGAAGATATTCTCAAGTTCAAACCCATGTTGGAACGGATGAATATCCGTCTGCTGCCCCCGGATATCAACCTCAGCGGCAACTCTTTTACCATCGTGAACGAAGGTATTCTGTTCGGCCTGGGTGCCGTGAAAGGGGTTGGCTCGACGGCCATTGATGTCATTGTGGAGGAGCGAAAATCATCCGGAAATTTCAAGAATTTCGACGACTTCCTGGAACGGATTGACACCCGGAAAGTGAACAAGAAGGTTGTAGAATCCCTGGTGATCGCCGGTGCCTTCGACGGATTCGGGGACAGTCGAAAGCACCGGTATGACACACTGGAAGTGGCCATGCGCTTTGCCGCCCGGAAAAGTGAGGAAAAGAAACAGGGCCTGCGGTCCCTCTTTGACGACATGCCGGAAGAACCCAGTGAGCCCCGTGAACATGAAGAGTGGGACAAGCTGGACCTGCTGGAGAAGGAAGCTGAAGTGCTGGGCTACTATGCCTCGGGCCACCCCCTGGATGAAGTAGCCGGAGAACTGCGGCGGTTTTCCACCATTTCAACGGCCGGTATCCTGACACTGATGGACGAAGCGGTGGAACAGGAAACCCAAACCCATCCGCGGGATGCTGTTTCCGTTACCATCGGCGGTATGATTCGGTCAGTCTCATTTCGTCAGGACCGCAGGGGACGACGAATGGCCAGTTTTACCCTGGAAGATCTCAACGGACGGGTGAAAGTCATGGTATTTGCCTCCAAGTTCCCTGGGGAAACCAACGGTCGGAATAAGAACGGAATTCCCAATATCAACGAATTACTCCAGGAAGGAAACCGCGTGTTCGTGTCCGGGAAACTGGACCTGGGCAGGGGATCTCCATCTATCCTGCTGGATAACATGGAACCGTTTGACGAATTTATCAAGGAAGGTGCGTCCGCCGTCACCATCCGTATCCATGACGGTACCCGCCTGAATGAACTGAAAGCCGCGTTGGCGCCATACCGGGGTACGGAATTGAAACTGTTCTTCACGGTGCGGGTCAACGACCGAACGGTCTGGGTCCGGGCCGGAGATGATTATAACCTCTCCAGTGACATCATGGGGACCAGTGTGATTCGGGACGCGGGCTTTGACTTTACGGTCCGGTAAACAGGGCCTCGGTCATCCGTCGTCCTTCGGCGATGGCCTCCGCCGCCCGGTGAAAATCGTAGAACAGCATATCCGGCAACGCTGGTGTAACGCAGAATTCCGGCCGGTTGATCTCCAGTGACCGCCAGGCAATTTCATACTGGAAAATGTGAAATGTCCGGTTCAGGATGTGGATCATCCCGGGCACACTGTTTTTGGGTTTCAGTTCCACCCCGCGGGATTCCAGGAAGGCCTGCACGCGGGGCAGCCGGTCCAGGAACCGCTGGTTATCCGCCTGGGGGTCCGGATTCCAATTGCGTTGGTAGTCTGCCGGAGCCAGGTTCAGATTGACTGCCAGCACCGGCAGTTCCGGATAATGCTGCTTCAACACATCCACCGGCAATGGATTGGTCAATCCCCCATCCACATACCAGGTACCATTCAGATCATATGGTTTGAACAGGCCCGGGATGGAGATGGATGCCCGGATTGCCTGCCACAGCGGCACATCGGACAGGACGGCCATTTCACCGGTATCCAGCACGGTGGCAACCGGATAGAAGGGGACATCCGCGTCTGCCACCATCTGATCCCCCAGGATATCACGGATGGTTCGCACCATCTTCTTCCCGTCAATCAGGCCGGCCGCCGGAAACACCGGGTCAAAATTTCGAATTACATCATTGAGGGACATCTCCCGGTACAGGGATTCCGCCTCTTCCAGGCACCCCGCCACGAAAAAACCGCCAATGGCCGCACCGATAGAGCACCCGGCCACAGCCCGGATGGCCACGTTTCGTTCTTTCAATACCTGAATAACACCGATATGGGCCAGGCCCCGTGCCGCACCCGAACCCAGCGCCAGGGTAATTTCGGAATGATCAGCTAATGACAATATTGTATTCCTCTACATGGAGGTTGGGGTCTTCGGAAACCTTGATCCGAACACCGAAAATCCGGGTCAGGTTCCGGACAATGCCATGGGCATCATCCTTCAGGAAATCCGCCAGGTAGGGATTGACCCGAATATCAATGTTCCGGTCAAACTGGGGTGTCAACCGGTCCATGATCTCCCGCTGGATCTGGAGCGCCAGTGTGGGAATGGATTTGATCCGTCCGGAGCCCTGGCAATAGGGGCACATTTCAGTGAGAAACCGTTCCAGTGACTGCTTGGACCGTTTGCGGGTAATGGCCACCAGGCCGATTTCGTCAATGGTCAGGATATTGGAACGGGAGCGGTCTGCCTTCAGTTCCTGTTCCAGTTTTTCCAGGATGGCCTTGCGATTCTCCGCCAGTTCCATGTCAATGAAATCGATCACAATGATGCCCCCCAGGTTCCGCAACCGGATCTGACGGACGATCTCGCGTACCGCTTCCATATTGGTCCGGAATACGGTATCTTCCAGTGATTTCTTGCCGATATACCGGCCGGTGTTCACATCCACCGCCACCAGGGCCTCGGTCTGGTTGATCACGATATAGCCGCCTGACTTGAGCCATACCTTCGGGTTCAGGGCCGCCTCCAGCTGGGATTCCACGTCATACTCATCAAAAATGGGGCGCTTCTTGGTATACAGGCGAATCCGGGACGCCCATTCCTGGTTCACTTTGTCAATGAACTGCAGGGCTTTTTGAAAATCCGTCTCGTTATCGATGTGCAGCAACGTGGTCTCATCGGTGAACGCATCCCGGATGGTTTTCTGCAGCAATCCCAGTTCCTCGTGGATCAGGCAGGGGGCCGAGGCCGCCTCCGCTTTCTGCATGATTTCCCGCCACAGGTTGTGGAGAAATCCGATGTCCCGTTTGAATTCGGTCTCACTCATGCCTTCACCGGCAGTCCGGACAATATAGCCCCTGTTGGGCGCCCGCAGTTCATGGATCAGGTTCTTCAGTCGTTCCTTTTCCTGTGAATCTTCAATTTTCCGGGAGATCCCGATATGGCTGATGGTGGGCATGAACACAATGGTGCGACCCGGCAGGCTCACATGGGCGGTAATCCGGGGACCCTTGGTTCCGATGGGCTCCTTGGCCACCTGGACCAGCAGTTGCTGACCTTCCTTCAACAGGTCTTCAATATGCAATGTGTCCGAGGAGGCGAGGCCCACGTCTTCGGTGGTCTCCGGTGGCGACTCCTCGTCATCTTCAAAAAAATCTTCCAGGGTCAGCAGGTTTTCCGATATGTCCCCGACGTAAAGAAACGCATCCCGTTCAAACCCGATATCCACGAACGCGGACTGCATACCGGGCAACACCCGGGTAACCCGGCCCTTGTAAATGTTACCCACAATACCCCGGTCAAATCGGCGCTCCACGGACAACTCGGAGACCTGGTTATTGTCAACCAGTGCCACACGGGTTTCATGACTTGTTGCGTTTACGATGATCTCTCGGTTCATATCTCTTCCAATTCGTAGAGGATGTGCTGACGGACCATTATAGCATGGGCAGGATCCTGTTCCGGAAACAGGTGGCTGAGGGCTTCGGACAGCCGGAGACTGCCCCCGCTCTGACTGTGACGGATGATGATCCGCACCTGTGATCCACTGACCTCCACCCGGTCTACCATGTCACCCAGACGAACCGTCCGGTCTCCCCGTTTGCCTTTCTTCACCAATGTCGCATCCCGCCAATCCGGTTTCAAGCTGACGGCAACCGGCATGGTCACCCGATACTGGAGCCGGGCATCCCGGGACAGCTGTTTCCGGTTCGCCATTTCCACTTCCGAGAGTTCCAGAATCCGTATGCCTTCCGGCAGACAGTTGTTGAGCGTCTCCACCGCCTGTTGCGTCAACGGCGCTGTAAACTCTCCAATGAATGGCTCCCGGTCACCCGCCACGCCCAATTCCAGCGCGGGCCCGAATTTCAAAACCGGCTTGGGGTTGAAACCCCGGGTAAAGGCCACGGGTAATTCTGCCATCCGGAGCGCCCGATTCAGCACATGAACCAGGTCCAGATGGGAAATGAACCGGGAAAGCCCGGTCTTGGCAAACAGGAACCGGTAGAAATAGCGCTGTTCCGGTTCCGGTGCCATATGGCCCGTTGTCGACTCCATTTCACCCAGCACCTGCCGGATCCGGTCCCGTTCCGCAAACCGCCGCTTCAATACAGCCGGGGAACAGGCCCGGCAGCTGTTGCAATTGTCAGCCGTATCACAGTACGGTGTCGGCGTTGCCGACATGGCTTTCTCCCACTCATCTTCCTGATAACTTCGGGGGATCCCGATATCAATGCCGTCCCATGGGAGTGGCTGATTTACGGGAATCTCCCGGTTCAGATGATCCACCGGCACACCCGTGGTTTGCAATGCCGCCTGCCAGTGAGCGAAATTGAACCATTCCATCCAGCCGTCAAAACGGGCACCGGCACCCCAGGCCGCTTCCACCACGTCCGCCATCCGGCGGTCCCCCCGGGAAAACCATCCTTCCACCACGGTTTCCCCGGGATCATGGAACCGGGTCCGGATTTTCCGGGAACGCAATTGATCCCGGATGAACTGCTGCCGTCGGACAATCTCATCCTTATCCAGCATGGCCGCCCATTGGAACGGCGTGTGGGGCTTGGGCACAAACGTGGACACACTGAGGATCACGTGTCCACGGCCCGCCCGTCTGGCAATGGTCTCGGCCAGCCGGACCATTTCTTTCAGATCTTCATCGGTTTCCGTGGGCAGTCCGATCATGAAATACAGTTTCACATGGTCCCATCCATGGCGGTATGCAATGGTTGCTGCTTCCAGAATGTCGGATTCGGACAGATTCTTGTTAATCACATCGCGCAGCCGCTGCGAGCCTGCTTCCGGCGCTATGGTAAAGCCGGTTTTCCGGACACGCTTGATCTCTTCTGCAAAGGCCTCCCGGAACCGGTCCGCCCGCAGCGAAGGTAATGCCGTGGAAACCCGCTTCTCCGAAAACCGGTTCATCATTAGCCGGACCAGGTCTTCGATGCCGGGATAGTCCGATGTGCTCAGGGAAGACAAGGACACTTCATCATGGCCGGAACGGCTGATCAGGCGGTCCGCCGCCGCCACCAGGTCTTCCGGTGCCCGCTCCCGGGCCGGCCGGTAAATCATCCCTGCCTGGCAGAACCGGCACCCTTCGTCACATCCCCGGGAGATTTCCAGGGTCACCCGGTCATGAACCACCCCGATATTGGGCAGGATCTGTTGATCGGGCAGATCGCTGGCCGCAAAGCCGTCCGGAAACGTTCGACGCACCGGAGTTTCCAGAATCGGGACGTGAAACAGGCCTTCCGTATTGGTCGCGTGCAGAAAGGGCACATACAAGAACGGAAATTCTGCCGCCAGCAGCTTCAGAATATCCATCCGGTCTCGCTGTTCTCGAACCAACCGATGGATGAACCGCAATACCGGCACCAGATCCCGTTCGGCTTCACCGATATAGAACACGTCGATAAACGGCGCCAACGGTTCGGGATTGGTGGCACCGGGACCGCCCGCCATCACGATGGGACCCGATTTGCGGTCTGCGGAACGAAACGGGATTCCCGCCAGCGACAGCATCGTCAGCATGTTCGTTGCCGTCAGCTCATACTGAAGCGTGAACCCCAGCACATCCATCTCGGTCACCGGATCGCCACTTTCGAGCATGTACAGCGGCACACCGGTGGAACGGAGCATTTCTTCCATGTCCGGCCAGGGGCAGAACACCCGTTCTGCGGCCAGGTCCGGTTCCCGGTTCAACAGGTGATACAGCAGCGGCAGACCCGTATAGGACATGCCGATTTCATACACATCGGGGAAGGCCAGTCCGAAACGGAGCTTGTCAGATGGGTCTTTCCGCATGGCATGCTGTTCCCCGCCCAGATAGCGGGCCGGCTTCTGTACCTTCAACAGGTGGGGGATCAGGTGATCAATGACGCTCATGGGATTGGCTCCGGAAAGAAACAGGGCGGCATCGCCGCCCTGCCTATCAGATCAGTTCAAGTGCGTTGAAAAAGTAAGGAATTTCAATGGCAGCGGATTCGGGACTGTCCGATCCATGAACCGCGTTTCGTTCAATGTTCTCAGCAAACAGTTTTCGGATGGTGCCATCGGCTGCTTCCGCCGGGTTGGTTGCACCCATCAATGTTCGCCAGGCACCAATTGCGCCGGCTTTTTCCAGCACAACAACAAAAACCGGTCCCTCGGACATGAAATCGGTCAGACTTTGAAAGAACGGCCGTTCTTTGTGCACAAAATAGAACCCTTCGGCCTGGGTCTTGTTCATGTGCAGTTTTTTCAGACCCCGAATGGTGAATCCGTTTTCTTCTATCATTGCCAGGATGGCACCGGTGTGGCCCTTTGCCACCGCATCCGGCTTGATGATTCCCAGTGTTCGCTCTGCCATTGGTTCCTCCTGAACGCGCTCGTTATTTTCTGAATTGCGCGGCGACTTCCAGACCGACTTCGAATGCCCGCATGTTGATGGCTTCGGTACCCTTGGGCACACGGTCCAGAATGGCACGCTGCATGGTTTCGGGTTTGACAATACCGGTCAGGGCAACAACAGCACCGGTCGCGATAACCGAAGTGGTGACGCCCAGACCGATTTCCTTTTCAGCCAGTTCGATAATGGGCAGTTTTACCACCCGGTGCCCATCATCATGTATGTTCTGAACCAGGTTTTCTTCCACGATGATTAATGCATCCGGTTTCATTTCCCGGTAGTACAGGTCATACGGCCGCTGGGCCATTGCCAGGAACAGGTCCAGCTGGTTTCCTTTGGGAAACAGGACTTCCGCATCACTGATAATCACATCCACTTTTGTGGGTCCACCGCGGACCTGGGAGGTATAGGTGGGACTCTGGGCTGCAAACTTGCCTTCCATGATGGCTGCAGTCGCGAGAAACGTGCCGGCCGTGATGATACCCTGGCCACCGATTGCCGCAAAACGTGCTTCATAATGAAGTGACATGTGCGCCCCCTATTTCTTCAACCGTTCCACGAGGTTGTAATACGATTCTGTAAACTCGGGCCGGTTTTCTTCCACAAACTCACCCAGCAGGATCTTGCCTTTCAGATCCGCCTCTTCCATTTTCTTGGCCTGTGCCAGGGTCACACAGCTTTCCTTGATCCAGGACAATACCGCGTGGGGAGACTTCATCCGGTTCCGGCGACCCAAGTTGATGTGACAGTTGGAAATCACTTCTACCATGGACAGGCCCTTGTGCTGCAACGCCTTCTTGAAGAAGCGGGTCAATGCAACCGGCTTCAGCACCGATTCGCGCGCCACATAGGAAGCGCCGGCCCCGACAGCCAGTTTCACGGCATCAAACGTATTGTCCACGTTTCCGTAAGGGGTTGTCTGGGTTTTGAAGTTGTCCGGTGTGGTGGGCGAATACTGACCGCCTGTCATCCCGTACACATTGTTGTTGATCAACACGATGGTCATGTCGATGTTCCGGCGGCAGGCATGGATAAAATGGTTCCCACCGATCGCGGTCTGGTCGCCATCACCACCAAAAACCACCACATGCTTGTCCGGACGCGCCAGCTTGATGCCGGTGGCAAATGTCACCGGACGACCATGGGTGGTATGCATGGTGTTGAAATCAATATAACCGCTGATCCGTCCGGAACATCCGATACCGGAAACCACCGCCATGTCATCCTGGGAAATGCCCAGTTCATGGACCGCCCGGAGAAATGCCTGGAGGATCGCACCATCACCACATCCGGGACACCACTGGAGGTTCCGGTAATCCTGGCGAAGATACGGTTCAAAATTGATGTGTTTTACGGCAGCCATCAGGACACCTCCCGGATTTTCTGTCCGATTTCATCCGGCGTAACCGGAGCGCCGTCTACCTTCTGCAAGGTCTGGATCGGAAGACGACCGCGATTGATCCGGTCCACTTCCCATACCAGCTGACCCAGGTTGGCTTCCGGAACGACAATGGCCTTGAACTGGTCGGAGTCAATCAACTGGTCCAGGTCTGCTTCCGGGAACGGCCATAGTGTCAATGGCCGGAACAGGGCTCCCTTGATCCCCTCTGCTTCCAGATCGAGAATCGCCTGCTTGGCGGCGGATCCGGTTGAGCCCACTGCCACAACCAGGACTTCACCGGATTCCATGCCGTAGGTTTCATTTTTCCAGATCCGGTCCGCATTGTTGGTAACCTTGTTCATCATCCGTTCCTGCTGCTGCTGAATCATGGACGGTTCAATGGTCGGATAGCCATATTCATTGTGGTTGAGACCGGTCAGGTGGAACCGGTAGCCATTGAAGAAGGCACCCATCTGGGGCACATCTCCCTGGTCCATGGCGAAGGGCCGATATTTTTCGTCCCCTTCCGGCTGGAAAATCTTCCGTTCCACGATGTCCAGGGTTTCCGGGTCGGGCAATTCCAGCATGGTATTCATGTGACCCAGCATTTCGTCCCCCAGCACCATTACCGGTGTGCGGAATTCTTCCGCCAGGTTGAACGCACGAACGGTTTCTTCGTACATTTCCCGTGCCGTTCCCGGAACCAGCGCGATCGCTGGATGATCCCCATGGGTGCCCCACCTGGCCTGCATCAGGTCAGACTGGGATGTGGCCGTGGGAAAGCCCGTGGACGGACCGCCACGCATGATGTTGACAATTACCAGGGGTGTCTCGGTGATGCACGCATAACCGATATGTTCTGCTTTCAGAGAAATACCCGGTCCGGAACTGGCCGTCATGGCTTTCACGCCGGTCCAGGCCGCACCGATGGCTGCACCGATGGAGGCAATTTCATCTTCCATCTGCACAAATCCGCCACCAACACGGGGCATTTCCTTGGACATCACTTCCATGACTTCGGAACTGGGGGTGATGGGATAGCCGGCATAGAACCGGCATCCGGCATCCAGGGCGGCCAGGGCCACCAGTTCATTTCCGGTGTACACGCCTTGCCTGCTCATTTCGCCTCCTGATCCTCATCAATACGGATCGCGAAATCCGGACACCGCATTTCGCAGGTTTTGCACCCGATGCAAAACTCCTCTGCATCCACAGCCGAGGTTACACCGAACACGGAGAATTTGTAATCCTTCAGCTGAAGCGCCCCTGTGGGACATGCGTCCACACAAATGCCACAGCCCTTACACAGTTCCCGGTATACGGTAACGGTGTGGGGCACCTTGCTGGGCTTCTTCCGACGCTCCAGCGCTCGTTCGTTGACAACTTTGTCTTCGTTGGTCATGGTATTGTTCCATCACTCCCCGGTACCGGGCTACCTGCCCAGCGCCTTTACCATGGTTTCGCCAATATCTGCCGGGCTCATGGATACATGAATGCCCGCTGCTTCCAGCGCTTCCATTTTTTCTTTGGCCGTTCCCTTACCACCGGCAATGATCGCACCTGCGTGTCCCATCCGTTTGCCTTCGGGAGCGGTCTGTCCGGCAATGAAGCTCACCACCGGTTTGGTTACATGTTCTTGAATGTATGCCGCGGCCTCTTCCTCCGCCGTACCACCGATCTCGCCGATCATGACGATTCCCTCGGTATCCGGATCGTCCTGGAACAGCTGCAACAGGTCAATGAACGGAGATCCGATGACCGGGTCACCGCCAATACCGATACAGGTGCTTTGTCCCAGACCCCGGGCGGACAACTGGCTGACGGCTTCATACGTCAACGTGCCACTGCGGGAGATCACACCGATGCTCCCCGGTGAATGGATAAAGCCGGGCATGATGCCGACTTTTGCCTGGCCCGGCGTAATAATGCCGGGGCAGTTGGGCCCGATCAGACGGGAACCCGTTGAGCGCAGAAAGTTTTTCGCGTGGATCATATCAATGGTGGGAATCCCTTCGGTGATACAGACAATCAGTTCCACACCGGCATCGGCCGCTTCCATGATGGCATCGCCTGCAAACGCGGGAGGAACAAAAATCAGGGACACATTGGCCCCGGCTTTCTCACGGGCTTCCCGAACGGTATTGTAAACGGGCACACCGTCCACATCCTGTCCGCCCTTGCCCGGTGTCACACCGGCAACCACGTTGGTGCCATATTCCCGGCACTGGGCGGTATGGAACCGACCTTCGCCGCCGGTAATGCCCTGTACCACAATCCGTGAATCGTTGTTGACCAGAATTGCCATGGTTCGCCTCCCGCCTCAGCTGACAACGGCAGCCACTTTTTCAGCGGCTTCCTTCAGTTCTGTCGCAACGGCGAAATCCAACCCGGACTGCCGCAGAATTTCCGCACCCTGTTCCGCGTTGGTCCCCTGGAGTCGAATGACGATGGGCACCTTGACGCCGACTTTCTTTGCCGCTTCCACGATGCCGGTGGCCACCATGTCGCAACGGACAATACCACCGAATATGTTGATCAAGACGGCCTGCACCGCGGGATCCGACAGGATGATCCGGAACGCGTTTTCCACCCGTTCCGCGTTGGCCGCACCGCCCACATCCAGGAAGTTGGCGGGTTCTTCACCGGCCAGCTTGATGATGTCCATGGTGGCCATGGCCAGTCCCGCACCGTTGACCATGCAGCCCACGTTCCCATCCAGCTTGATGAAGTTCAGGTCATATTTTGACGCTTCCACTTCATAGGCGTCTTCTTCGGTCAGGTCCCGGAGCTCCGCGACATCGGGATGACGGAACAGGGCATTGTCGTCAAAATTCATCTTGGCGTCCAGCGCCAGTACATTGCCGTCTCCGGTAATAATCATCGGATTGATTTCCGCAAGAGATGCATCCATTGCTTCAAATGCCTTGTACAGTTTCTGGAAGAACGGAACGGCTTTCCGAACCACGGCTGGTTCCAGCCCCAGGCCGAATGCCAGGTTTCGTGCCTGGAACGGTGTCAGCCCGTGTTCCACATCCACGTATTCCTTCAGGATTTTCTCCGGTGAGTGGGCGGCAACTTCTTCAATTTCCATGCCCCCCTCACTGGATGCCATCACCACGGGTTTTTCCGTGGCCCGATCAATGACGATCCCCAGGTACAGTTCCCGGGCAATGTCCAGCCCCTGCTCCACCAGTACTTTCAGCACTTTCTTGCCTTCCGGTCCTGTCTGATGGGTCACCAGGTTCATGCCGATGATCTGAGATGCCAGGTCTTGCGCTTCCGTCGGGTTCTTGGCCAGTTTAACACCGCCGCCCTTTCCGCGTCCGCCGGCATGGATCTGTGCTTTGACAACAACAGTTCCGCCGCCCAGTTCTTCAGCAATGGCCTTTGCCTGTTCCGGAGTTTCCGCCACTTCGCCCGCCGGCGTAGGGACGCCGAAATTCCGGAGGATCGCCTTTGCCTGATATTCGTGGATCTTCACGTTTCCTCCTTCAATCGCTATCTCAACACACGACCGGACAATGCGGCCGCATGTCGCAAATCAAGGAATTGTAGCACAAAGAATGTGGTTCAGAAATTGTCAAGTTCCTGCAATACCTCCTGCAATAACCGGCGTTTTTCCCGGTATGGAATGAATGCGGACTTGAAACTTTGTATGATGATATCTTTGATCTCGCCCAGGGTAAAACCATAATATTGATGGGCGATCATGAATTCCTGTGTCAGGGTGGTATCCGATACCAGGCGGTTGTCGG
This sequence comes from uncultured Holophagae bacterium, assembly GCA_964506215.1. Classification (GTDB taxonomy): domain Bacteria; phylum Acidobacteriota; class Holophagae; order Thermotomaculales; family Thermotomaculaceae; genus CAZDKZ01. Next base: position 57,034 of record CAZDKZ010000004.1, on the reverse strand, counting down.
TGTTCAGCGTGATCCGGAGTCCCAGGTCATAATACAGGCGCACCGGATGGTCTTCAAACGTGGGCACCGCCTTGGTCTGAATATTGCTCGACAGGCAGATTTCCAGCGGAATCCGGTGATCATTGACATAATTCAGCAGGTCTCCGCTTTCAAACAGCCGGGTTCCATGGCCGATCCGATGGGATCCGCAATAATGGATGGCCTGGTGAATACTCTCGGGCCCATAGGCTTCCCCGGCATGAACCGTGGAATTGATATTGTTCTTCAGGATCAGTTGAAATGCCTCCAGGTGTTCCTTGGCCGGATAGTCTTCCTCGGCTCCGGCAAGGTCGAAGGCCACCACACCCTTGTTCTTATATGCAACCGACAATTCCGCCAGCCGCATGGAAAACTTGGGATCAATGTTCCGGATACCGCAGATAATGACGCCGGTCTTGACACCGAAGTCCCGTTCCCCCATCCGAAGCCCTTCCAGCACCGCGTCCAGGATGGTGGTCAGGTCCAGGTCGCCTTTCGTGTGGAGAATCGGCGAATAGCGAACTTCGATATACCGGACATTTTCCTTGGCGACATCTTCAATGAGTTCGTAGGCCACCCGGGTCAGGGCGTCGGGCTGCTGCAAGACACTCAGGGTGATTTCAAACGGCTTCAGATATTCCACCAGGCTCTTGCAGTCAAAGCCCGGTTGCATCATTCGGGTCAACTCTGCCGGGTCATCGCTGGGAAGTGTAACCTTCTGCTGCTCGGCCAGTTCCAGCACGGTTTCCACACGTACCGATCCATCCAGGTGGCAGTGGAGTTCCACCTTGGGCAATTGTCGGAGCAGGGATTCAGTGAGGACGGTTTCGCCGGAGGGTTTTTCCGGTTCACTTTTGCTGCTGTATTCCTTGAGTCCGGTCTGGTATTCACTGGCGTGGGACATGTGGCCTCCTCACGTTTTTTGAATTATAGAGGAATGAAAAGCCATTGCAAGCCTTAAGGGGCGGTTTCCCGCTCCGGCTGCCGGATTATCCGTCCGATGCCAGCAGGGTCAACAGTGCAATTACATTACTCTTGATATTGCCGGTCTCCGCAATGCGGGACCCGATACAGGAAGGACAACCGGATTCACACCCGCAGGAACGGACCAGGTCGCGGGCACCGGCCAGGATCCGGTCACTGATCCGGTACAGTTCGGCGGAAAGTCCGATACCGCCCGGATAGGCATCATAGATGAACAGGGAAAACTGCTGGGGGGTGACCGCGTCATCCACCTGGAGCGAGGAACCCAGGTCCCGTGCATCACTCATCAGATAAATAGAAGCAACCGTTTTCATGCCGTACAGCATACCGCTTAACGTTTCCGAGAAGTCACCCCGGCTGACCATCAACTGGTCCCGCAGCGCTTCGGAAACGGTGAGCCAGAACCCCTGGGTGTGAATCTCCAGGTCCGGCAGGGTCACCTCACCATAGCCGATGTTTTCGGTGGTATAAAACTTGATCTTCTTGTAGCCGGTCACCCGGGTCAATACATGGACATCCCCACGGTTCAGTCGGTGGGACGGTGTTTCCCGGTTCGCTTCAACGGACAGAATATTGAGATGGGTATGGTCAATGGCATCGGTGTAGTACTCCGCGTTCACCTTGCGCACATAGGCCTTGCGGTTTTCATAGTCCAGTTGTTCCACCTGGTACAGGCCGCCCTGGAGCAGATAGATGGCCTGCTCATACAGTGTGGTATGGGCTGCAGTAAAGTCCACCTCTGCGATCACCTGGTTGGTCCGGTCCGTTACGTCAATCACCACGAAGTTCTCATTGGTAACGGAACGTAAGGAAAAAGTCGCGGCCGGATAACTCTCCCCGATCCAGTGCCACTTGTCTCCGAAATGATTCACCAGTTCCAGGTCGGCCATCTGTTCCATGGCCGGGGCGGGGTCTACCGGTCCGAAATTTTCCGTATCGGCCATGGGCAGTTCAAATGCCGCGCAGGCCAGGTGGGAAAACAGGATTTCCGGATTGTCCGGGTTGATGCGGCCATGCTCCGGAGACCGGCCGAACAGATAATCCGGATTCCCTACCATGAACTGGTCCACCGGCATGTTGGACGCGATCAGAACGGATACCGCATCACTGTCCTTCCGTCCGGCACGGCCGGCCTGTTGGAGGGTACTGGCAATACTGCCGGGATAGCCGGCCAGCACACTGCCCTGCAATGTGCCGATATCAATTCCCAGTTCCAACGCATTGGTAGACACGATGTATTTCAGTTCACCACTGCGAACCGCCTGTTCAATCCGCCGCCGTTCCCCGGGCAGATATCCCCCCCGGTAACCGGTTATCTGGTTTTTCCGGGTCACCGGGGCCCGGTCCCGAAGATACTTGGTCAACACTTCCACTGCCAGTCGTGTCCGGGCAAACGCAATCGCAGAAACATCTTTTTCGATAAACTTGCGCACAAACTGAACCGTGGTATCCAGGTAGCTCTTCCGGATCCCCAGGTCCCGGTTCACCAGAGGCGGATTTACCAGGAAGAAATGCTTGCCTGATGCCGGGGCACCGCTCTCCGCCACCAGCTCAAAGGGTTCTTCACAAAGATTTTCGGCCAGTTCCACCGGGTTGGCGATGGTGGCAGAGGAACAGATGAACGTGGGATCTGCTCCGTAAAACCGGCAGATCCGTTTCAACCGGCGCAGGACATTGGCAAAATGGCTGCCGAACACACCGGTGTAGGTATGCATTTCATCAATGACAATATAGGCCAGTGTTTCCAGGGATTTCTTCCACTTGGGGTGGTGGGGCAGAATCGCCTGGTGGATCATATCGGGGTTGGTAATCATGACCTGGGCCTGTTGACGAATAGACTGACGGGTATCGGATGGCGTGTCTCCGTCATAGACATCGCATTTCAGTTCCAGGTCCGCTGACGATGCCAGATCCAGCAATCCGGCCAGCTGGTCCCGGGACAGTGCCTTGGTGGGAAACAGGTAGAATGCGCGGGCATCCGGATCCTGTGCCAGCCGCTGCAGAACCGGCAGGTTGTAGCACATCGTTTTACCGGATGCCGTCGGCGTGACCACGACCGTGTTCCGGCCGGCCCGGGCATTGTCATAGGCTGCGCCCTGGTGGCTGTAGAGTTGTCTGATACCGGCACCCGCCAGCCCCTGCACCAGTCGGGGATCCAGGGAGTCCGGCAGTGCCACCAACCGTGCCTCACGGGGTGGAATATACCGATAGTGTTCTACCCACTGATGATCTTTCAACTCGTTGATCAGTCGGGATACCGGATCGGTTGCCACGTCTGATCCTGCTTAGAAATTGAAACCGACCCGGAACCGCACATGGCAATCCGTACAGGATTTCTTCAGGTTCCGGAAATGGTAGCCGGTACGCTTCTTCTGCTCCAGCTTGACGCTGTCTCCCATGAATTCCAGGGTCTGCTGCATCTGGCGGATGGTTTCCTGCCAGATCACGGGATTCTTGTCCGGCAGCAGTTTCAGCAGAAACTCGGATTCCGCCATCAGGTGATCCACCGAAACAGCCGGATCCCTGTCCATGTGCACCCCATTGCTCCATGACTGAAGAACTTCATAGTGTTTTTTCATCTTCAACATCGACAATTTCACATCGTACCGGGTGGGCTTGTCAAAATACAACCGCCCGCCGATACAGGCACTCAACAACAATCCAAGAGCCAGTACTGCAAGTCGCTTCATGTTTTCCTCCTGGAGAACTGGACGGCCGTTTTCACCGTCTGGAGATGGTTCCGGATATCCGCCTGATGCTGCCAGGCAATATCGAATGCGGTTCCATGGCTGACCGAAGCCCGGATAAACGGAAGACCCAACGTCATGTTAACACACAGGTGGGGGTACAGGGTCTTGATGGGAATCAGTCCCTGGTCATGGTACATGGCATAGACCAGGCAACTCCCGTCACGGGGGATCCGCGCAAACAGGGTATCCGCCGGGAAAGGCCCTGAGATGCGCATACCGCTACCCCCCAGTGTGCTTACGGCTTTTTCGACAGCCGCGTCCTCAATGCCCAGGCGACCCTGTTCTCCCGCGTGGGGATTGACACCGCAGACACGGACTTCAAAGTCATCGCCCACCAGTTGTCCATATGCCGATGTCGCGAACCGGATCCGCTCCAGCAGACCACCATAGTCCGTATCGACAGACACTTCCCGCAACGGCACATGGATCGTATGCAACACCACCGAAAACGCCGGGCTGTGGAACAGCATCATGGTCCGGTCCACCCCGGCAAAGTCTGCAAGCATCTCGGTATGGCCCGGATACGGCAGCCCGGCAAGGGACATGGCCTTCTTGCTGATAGGTCCGGTCACCAGGGCACGGCAATCTCCGGACAGGCAAGCATCTACAGCCTGTCGGATCGCTTCACAGACAAACATGCCGTTTTCCGGACAGATTTTTCCCGGTGTGGTGTCAGCAGCCAGAGGAATTTCGACAATTTCCAGATCCTGAAAGTCACATGAAAGCGATTCATGCTTCAACGCCCGTTCCACGAGATCAGCCGAGCCGAACAGGACCGGTCTGCACAAAGCCCGGGCATCTGACAGGGTTCTGACAAACAGCTCCGGACCGATCCCTGCCGGATCGCCCATTGTAAATGCAATTCTGGGTCGTGAATCAACCGACATCATGGTGCGATATCAGCTCTCTTTGTCCGTCTTGGCTGGCGCTTCCGCTGTCTCGTTCCGGGGTCGGCGTCCTTTTCGCTTGGAAGCCCGAGACTCTTCTTCCTGCTTGTACATATACTTGATCTTGGATTTCATGATCAACAGGTTGGGTTCTTTCAGCCGGTTTACTTTCAGACAGTTCTTGTCATACCATTCAATGATGCCGCGGATTTCCTCCCCGTCTTCCATGAAAATCACCATGACGGTTTTGGACGTCATCTGTTTGAGGTAATAAAAACTCTCCGCGTATGTCTGCTCCGGGGGGGCCTGTTTCCGCCGGGCTGTGGTCAACAGGGGATGATTCAACAGGGGTTGATCGGCGCCAGCCGGTGCCCCCTGCCTGCCATATTCCATAGAAGGCGACCGTTCCGATCCCATTTTTTCTTTGATTTCCTGCAGATTCGGACGGATCAATTTCCGATTGGCCATGATGTCTCCTCAGATTCATTGGGTAAGCGTCGGTTGTTGGGGGCATTATAGATCAGCGACAGATGAATTGCAACCACAATGACATGGTATTTATTTTGTGTATGTTGCGTTTCTTTTGTGTTCGAAATAGCATGGCCGTTGGCGGTATCACCCGGGCAACACGGATTTGTTCCACGGGACAAGATGATGGGTTTTTCGATGATATTCGGGGGAAATGAATCGGGCAAAAATCAGTCTGTTTTCGGATCGTTCCTCTGCTGTTTTTCGGTTGGATGATCGTTTTTCTGGTTGCGGCAGTTGTTGGACTTGTCACACTCATAATTGATACAGCACATGAGACGTCCACAGGTACCGGATATCTTGCTGGGATTCAGCACCAGGTTCTGGGCCTTGGCCATCTTGATGGAAACCGGGTCAAACCGGTTGAGAAAACGGGCACAGCATAATTCCTGGCCGCAAACGCCAATGCCGCCGATCATTTTTGCCTCGTCCCGCACACCGATCTGTCTCATTTCAATCCGGAGATGGAACCGATGGGCCAGGTCCTTGACCAGTTCGCGGAAATCAATGCGCCCGTCAGCCGTGAAATAGAAGATCGCCTTGGACTGGTCCAGTGTGAAGTCCACGGAAACCAGTTTCATTTCCATTTCCCGCTGGCTGATCCGCTCCCGGCAATATGCCATGGCTTCTGCTTCCATTGGTTCCAGATCCGCTTTGCGGGCCAGGTCCTCTTCCGTTGCTTTCCGGAGTATTTTGTCCCGCACCTCTTCCTTCGGGTTGGATTCGTGGCACGGAATCATCACGATTCCCATCTCCAGGCCCCGTTCAGTTTCAACGATAACCTGATCGCCTTCCTGGTTTTCAAGATTGTTTCCATGACAAAACGAAAACTTCCCGGTCTTGGGAAATTTGACGCCGACAAACTCCGGCATGACAACTCCATCCGTATAAAAAAAAAGATGGTGCTCAAGGGGGGATTCGAACCCCCATGGGATTAACTCCCACACGGACCTGAACCGTGCGTGTCTGCCAATTCCACCACTTGAGCATCCGATCAACGGGCGGATATAATCATAGACGTGGAAAGGAAGTGAGTCAAGCATGGATATGATGAAGCATCAGATTTTCTCTTACCTGAAAAATCAGCGTTCTCCCGTTGGCCTGAAGCGGCTGGAGCGCATATTGAAACTCCCTGCCGGAGAACGCTCCTACCTGAAAGTGCTGCTGAAAGACATGGTCAGGGAAGGACAGCTGATTCGAACCCGTGATGGGTTGTATGCCGTTTCCGGCGGCGGATCACGGATGCCATCTCTGCCATACCGTTCCATCCGGGATGCCTCTGTCGGGCATACCGACGCCGGCCCATCATACCGGGACAGCCGTTCGGGAAAAAACTGGCAGCTCCACTGGCCGGCAGAGATGTGTGGACAGGTGGAAAGCGGGGACCGGGTCCTGTTGCTGGACAGCGGATCCCATCGGGGACTGGTTCTGGGTGTTGTGGAACGGTCCCCGTGCCGGCCATCTTCTGTTACTGGACAGCAGACGACCCATACCGGCCCAACCGACTGGCATCGCGCGCTGATGGAAGCATTCACGTTGTTTTCTCCATGGAAAGACACGTTGGATTTCAAGCCCGATCCTGAAGAAATGAAAGGACGTGTGAATATCTGTCATCTGCGGGTGTATCGGCTGTGTGACAGGGAAAAGCAAAGCCCGTTGATGATATCCTGTGAACCACATCCTGACAGGTCCACGTTGGGATTTCATCTCCTGGACATCACCGCCGCCATTCGGACGGGCGCTGAGCTTGATATATCAGCCCTGCTGCGCGGCACAAGCGCCAGGTTGTCGGCAACGGATTCCACCCTGTTGCCGCAACTCTCATCAACGGACACGTTACCGACCATTTCCCTGTTCTTTGACATGAGACGGGATGGCGCGCTCTCCCCGTGGCGCATTGAGCTGAGCATGGTACAACCGCAACCGGATCCATTTATTGCAGCCGGCGCATCCTGGTCCCCTGAAGATATTGCCGCATTATCCCCGGTAAAACAGGTCCTGAAGCCCGCATCCGGTTCCACACGGGACTGGCTGACAGCAGCTTCTGCATTTATGAATACGACTTTGACCCGTGTCATGCTGGAACGGGGCATTAACGGACTGCAATGGCGGAATGACGGGGAAACGCCTGACTACCTGGCGTTTCACAAGGGAAACCGGTATCGACATGCCCCTGTCCGATTCACAAATCCGATCAACCGGTATGCGGACATGGTGAATCAGCGGATGTTGAAAGCGTGGCTGCGACGGGAACCGGCTCCTTATGCCATGGGTCAGCTGGAAATGCTGGCTACCGCCTGCAGCTGGCGAGAAGCGGTAACCGCAAAGGCAGAAAACGGATTCCGCCTGATGAACCAGGTTGAACAGTTGATGTCCGAACAACAGGAACAGGTTACCGTTACATTTACCGGAAGAAATGAACAGGGATATTCCTGTGCCCTCGGGGCAGATCCGGTAGCGGGAATTGTGCCGGTACACCGGGTTTCCGGACGTACAGCATCAATCGGCTCCAGCTGTGAAATACCCGTTTCCTGGATACAGCCCATGCTGTCTCCACCCAAACTTCCGTTGCTGGACTTGCGTCTCTAACTGTGGTAAGAACTAGTCTGATTTATATTCTTTGGAGGCATCGCATGAAAAACCTTGTTTGTGCAGCATTGATGCTGGCAAGCATTTGGGCCCATGGCGCTGGACCCGAACTGACTTTTGATCAAACAACAGTCAATGCGGGAGCCGTGGACCCGGATACCAGAATAGAAGCGGTTTTTCGGTTTACCAATACGGGAGATGATACGCTTCAGATTGTTTCGATTAAACCTGGCTGAGGCTGCACCACCGCCGCTTTGGAAAAGACGGCATACGCACCCGGCGAATCGGGTGAAATCCATGCGGAACTGAACACCACTGGCTTCAAGGGGAAAGTTCGCAAAAGCATTCGAGTCAAATCCAATGCCAACGACGGGAAATCTGTCGGTCTAACCCTGGAAGCAGATGTTATCTATGACCTGGAGCCTCGCCAAACACGGATTGTGTTCAGAAATGCCCAACCCGGCTCATCATTCTCGGAAAGTGTGGAAATCACCAACCGGTCCGGCAAACCACTGGAAATTGCCTCATACAACATCGGGGCCGCCGAAAAGACAAAAGCACCGTTCCGCCTGGCCGTGGAAGCAGTTCGGAATGAAGGGAAGGATTATGTGAAGTTTGCGTTGGAAATTGCTGATCAGGTTGACCTTCCGGAACGCACGGTTCTGCCGGTACAGGTTCTTTTTGAAGGTGCAAAAACCAATTATGCGCATTTCACGATCCAGGTGAAAGCAATAGCGGCCTGGACCGTGGAACCATCCATCATTACCCTTCGAAACATGTTGCCCGGCAAACGGGACGTTGCAGAGATTCTTGTTACCTCCAACAAGGGGCCATTGAAACATGTAACAGCACACTGTTCTGTTGATATTGTGGAACTGGAGCAGGTTGTTCAGGATCAGCAGACAGTTGCGATCCGGCTTCATATGAAGAAAGACTTATCAACGGAAACCAAAGACATCAGCGACAATGGCTGGTTCTCCGGCGTCATTTCCATTGAAAGCAACACCGATGAAAAGTCGAAGACCTTTTCCATCCCGCTGCGGGGTCGGCTGATCCTGGTCAATCGACTGAAAAAGGGATTTGCAGCAACACCATCCAATCCCGCACAAGCCCCGGGCAATCGATTGCCTGTGCCCCCGGCAAAACGATAGCAGACAGGACTGTGATTATGGCTTATACTTCTACGATAATCGGTACCGACTGAAACGGACCAACGGAGTATACATGAAAAAAACAGCTTTCATCCTCACATTGCTTTTCATATCCTGTTCGATCGGTTTGGGGGCAGATGGTCCCAGGCTGGTTTTTGAGAATCTGAAAATGGACCTGGGCAAAGTGGATCCCGGCTCAAAAGTGGAAGTATCGTTTCCGTTCCACAACGCCGGAAACAGTGTTCTCGAGATCTTTTCCGTGAAACCCGGCTGAGGCTGCACCACTGCCGCTTTGGACAAGACGGCATATGCACCCGGCGAGTCCGGTGTCATCAAAGCATACTTCAAGAGTGGAAACTTCAATGGTCCGGTAACCAAGAGCATTCGTGTAACTTCCAACACTATCGGCAATAAACCGATTCGTCTTTCATTTACGGCCAATGTTGTTTCGGATCTGAAACCATCCACAACCAGCCTGTTCTTCCGTGATGTCATGCCGGGCAACAGCTATACCAAACAGGTGTTCATCCAGAACAACATGGAACAGCCACTTGTCATCGGTGATGTGAAAATCAACGGTGATCCCAAAATCAAGCAGCAGTTTCCCATGTCGGTCAGCCTGACAAAAAATGAAGAGGGGTTGGAATATCTGGTATTTGACATGAAATCGGAAGCCGGAAATACGGTAATGCGGCAAGCCAACTACAGCGTGGATGTCCATACCAATTCCGCCAAGTCCCCGGTGATGACGTTCTACATTATTCTTCGAATGCAGCAGCCCATTGAAATTCAGCCGACCTCGTTGTTCCTGTTCGGTGTGAAAGCCGGTCAGAAGCGCGTTCGCAGAATCCAGATCAAGAGTAATATTGAAAAGTTCATCCGGGTCAAAGACATCCGATGTGAAGCCAGTGAGCTGGCATTCGATACCATTGCCGAATCTGACACCGTTCTGCATATCTGGGTCGGGACACAACCCGTGGAAACCGGCACCGATACCGCGGGCGGAAATTTTACCGGTGTGATTCATATTGACCTTCTGGTGGGCGATAACGAAGAAAAAACCTTCTCAATTCCAGTGAAAGGCAGCATCCTGCCCTGACACGGATTCAACCGCAACAGAAAACGGGGTGCCGCAGCACCCCGTTTTTTTGTCTGTTGTGCAGATCCAGGTCGTCAGGCGAACAGTCCCTTGATGTCGGTATTTTCCCAGGTAAACCCATCCCCGGACCGTCCAAAATGGCCGTACGCAGCTGTTTCCCGATAGATGGGCCGTTTCAACTGCAAACGCTCCAGGATGCCGGAGGGGGTCATGTCTATTTCTTTCAGAATCAGGCTTGCCAGTTCCGCATCCGGACGCTTTCCGGTTCCATAGGTATTCACCATCAGGGAAACCGGTTCGGCAACACCGATCGCATATGCGACCTGAACTTCCACCTTGTCCGCAACACCGGAAGCTACGATATTCTTTGCAAGATACCGGGCCATATAGGATCCGGAACGGTCTACCTTGGACGGGTCTTTCCCGGAAAAGGCCCCGCCACCATGGGCACCGTAGCCACCGTAGGTGTCTACGATAATCTTACGACCCGTCAATCCGCAATCCGCCTGGGGTCCGCCAACCACAAACTTGCCGGTGGGATTCACATGATACACGGTATCCGAGTCCAGCAGGTTCTCCGGAATGACCGGAAAAACAACATTTTCCAGGATTTCCTGGCGAAGCGTACCGGAATCTACCGTATCGGCATGCTGCGTGGAAACCACGACCGTGGCCACACGCTTCGGTCTGCCGTTTTCATACTCAACGGTCACCTGTGACTTTCCATCCGGACGCAGGAATTTCAGCATCTTTTTCTTCCGTACATCAGTCAACCGACGGGTCAACTGATGCGCAAGCGTAATGGGAAGGGGCATCAGCGAATCGGTTTCGTTTACGGCAAACCCGAACATCATGCCCTGGTCCCCTGCGCCACCCGGGTTCACGCCCATGGCGATGTCCGGAGACTGTTCGTCTATTGTTGAAATCACTGCACAGGTATCACAATCAAAGCCGTACTTGGCGCGGGTATACCCGATTTCACGGACAGTTTCCCGGGCAACCCGGGGAAAATCCACATAGGTGGAGGTGGTAATTTCACCTGCAATCAGGATCAATCCGGTGGTCACCAGGGTTTCACAGGCAACCCGTCCCTCGGGATCGTCCTTCAGCACGGCATCCAGTACGGAGTCCGAAATCTGATCGGCAATCTTGTCCGGATGTCCTTCCGTGACCGATTCGGACGTAAAAAGATATTTGGTCATGGTATTCCTCCATTTATCTTCAATTGAAAACCCCGAAAGGATGGTAACTGATCCGCACCGGGGCAGTGACAGGCCGCATCATTATAGGATCTTTCCCGTTTTTCGTCAATCACAGGAAACGACAAAGCCTTCCTGCTGCATGGATTCCGCAAAACGCCGGGCACTTCGCTCACTGTCAAACCGTCCGGCAAGCACCTTGTAATACCCCCTCCGGAACACTACCCGACAGGGCACATCCAGTTCGTCCTGAATAGCCCCGGCATAGCCTTCCGCATTGGATCTGGAGGAAAATGCGCCCAATTGAATGGAATAGCAGACCCGGTCCGGTATCTTGCGCACAAAGAGGGAAACCGGTACCACACCCGCCTCCACCGAACCCAATCGCCGGGCCGCGCCCAGGGACAGATCAATGATACGACCTTCCACAAAAGGTCCCCGGTCATTGATGACCAGTTCCAGTTCACGTCCATTCTGTTCATTCCGCACGCGGACACGGGTACCCAGCGGCAGTGTTTTGTGGGCAGCTGAAATCTTATTCATATCATAGACTTCACCGCTGGCTGTCTTGCGGCCATGGAACGGTTCCCCGTACCAGGAGGCGCCACCCCGCTCAAACAGAACCCACCCGTTTTCAGATGGCAGAGACCTGTATTCGGGTGGCCCGGCAGGATCCGGTGCCCGGACGCATCCTTCAAGCAGGATCAGCATCCAACAGATGACAATATGGCTCTTTTTCAAGCAACACCTCCCGGAATGCCGGATCTCCGGATAGTTCCTTCAACACATCACCCACCAGGTGCAAGGATCCGCAGACGTATGCACCTGTTGATTTACGGATTTCCGGTACAATTTCTGTCAGTGGAACATAGGGGTCTTCAAAAACCGGATTCGCCCGGAATCCCTCCCTTCCCAAAAACCGATGATAGGTTCCGGATGTCAGCACACATCGGGGAAAAGCAGTTTTCAGCAGACTGTACATTTCCACGCCCTGTTTGTCTGCCATGCAGCCGAAAATCAACAGGTCTGTCGGAGCGGGTTGAACATTCTCCAGAAATACCCGGACGGCATCCATGTTGTGTGCCCCGTCCAATATAACGGCCGGTTCTGTTTGCAGCCGTTCCAGACGGGCCGGCCAGTTCATGCCAGCCAGTCGACTGGACATATCACCTGTTTTTCCAGTTAACGTATGAAATGCCGCCAGTGCCAGTGCCAGGTTTTCCAACTGGAACGTTCCGGCCAATGGTGACTCCGCGGAAATCCGTCCATTCCAGAGAGAAACCACAGTCCGCCGGCCATCCAGGGGCTCCAGCTGAACATCATCCCTGCCCAATACAACCAGCGGCGCACTCCGCTTTTTTGCCATGGTTCGGATGGTGGGAAAGCCCGGACACTCCCCCCGGGTCAGCACCGGAATGCCAGACTTGATAATTCCCGCCTTTTCACCGGCGATCGCTTCCAGTGAATTGCCCAACAGGGCATTGTGATCCATGGAAATCGACGTAATGACAGCCAGATCCGGGTGTAGAACATTGGTCGCGTCCAATCGGCCACCCAGACCCGTCTCCATCACGCCCCAGTCAACCTTTAGAAAAGAAAAGGCATAGCTCGCCGCGGCCATCATCAATTCAAAATAAGAGGGGCGAATATCTCCCGATTCCACCACGTCACGCATCCGGCTCATTACGGCACAGAACCATTGGCGCGTAATGGGTTTTCCATCAATGGTAATGCGTTCCCGGGGGGAAAGGAGATGGGGAGAAACAAACCGGCCAACCAATTGATCATCACCGGAAAGCAGGTTGTCCAGAAACGCTGCGACAGAACCCTTGCCATTGGTTCCCGCAATATGAATCGATCGGAAACGCCGTTCCGGGTTATCCAACAGGTCCAGAAACGCTGTAATACGTTCCAGTCCCAGCTTTATCGTGGATTGTTCAAAGCCCGACAGAAAATCAAGGGCCTGGGGATAATCCAATACTGGATAATCAGCCATGCAACAGGTCAAGCAGGGTAATTAATTCGCCCCGGATTTCGTTGCGGGGAACCACCCTGTCCACCATCCCGTGATCCAGCAGGAACTCAGACCGTTGAAATCCTTTGGGTAGATCCGATTTGATGGTCTGCTGAATAACGCGGGGACCGGCAAAGCCAATGAGCGCGCCTGGCTCCGCAATGTTCACATCCCCCAGCATGGCAAAGCTGGCAGTTACGCCGCCGGTTGTCGGATGGGTCAACACGGAAACAAAAGGAACTGCAGCTTCATCCAGCAACGCAAGTGCGGCACTGACCTTTGCCATCTGCATCAGGGAAAGCGCGCCTTCCATCATCCGGGCACCACCGGAACAGGAAAAGATAATTAATGGGCATTTCTTTTCCAGGGCCCGCTCTGCCGCCAGGGTCAGTTTTTCACCGACCACCGAACCCATACTGCCGCCAAGATAGGAGAAATCCATGATCCCGACAATGGTCTCATGATTATCCAGCTTACCTTCCGCAACCACAACCGCTTCATCCAGCTTGTTCTTTTTCTGCATCCGTTTCAGCTGATCCTTGTACTGCTTCGCCGCTGTAAAGCCCAGTGGATCGTCCGGTTGCACATTTCGGAACAGCAACTGATATCCGTCATCACCGAACAATTGCTGCAAACGGTCTTCCGGCGGAATCGGGAAATGATACGCACACTTGGGACAGACCATACCGATGGCTTCCACCTCTTTCCGGTAGATAATCTCGGCGCACTGGTCACATTTGACCCAGAGTCCTGCGGGGATTTTTCCCCGTTCAGACTCCTCGGTGGTAATATTTTCCTTCTTCCGTTTGAACCAGTTCATTCAGTCGCTTCCTTTTTCTTCGGTGTCTTTGCTGCCGGACGACTCGTGTTCCTGGTATCAGCTGTCATGAAAATCGATCCGTCAAACGCAGCGCCTTCCTGGATGGACAGGACAGGGGTGTGGATCTCCCCCTTCACCCGGGCATTCTTGTTGATCTCCACCCGTTCTGCCGCCCGAATCACACCATCTACCTGGCCATTCACCGTGATGGTATCTACCTGGATCTCACCAGTAATTTCCGCGCCATCCCCAACAATCAACGTGCTTTGGGAATGGATTGTCCCTTCAAACTGTCCGTCAATGCGGAGCATGTCATCAAAGGTCAAATCACCCTTAAAAACGGTCCCACGATCAAGAAACCCGTTCATTTCACGGTCTTTCATGGCTCACCTCTTCATCAACGAATCAAACAGCCCATTCAACTGTTCTTTTGATGTATAGTGTATCGCGATTGTCCCTCTGCCGGCAGAACCTTTAATCGAAACCCGGGTCTTCAGTTTATGTCCCAACCGGTCCTCTGCGTCCCGGAGAAATACATCCTGTACGGAAGCCTGGTTCCGACTTGCCTTCTGCTTCTTGCCAAGTTGCCGGATCCGTTCTTCCAACGCCCGAACGGTCAACTGCCCATCCCTGATCTTTTCAGCAAGTGCGAGCACCAGGTCTGTATCACCGAGTCCCTTCAATACCTTGGCATGTCCCAGTGAGATCGTGCCCCGTTCAATATCCGCCTGCACCGCTTCCGGTAACTTCAAAATGCCTACCAGGTTGGTAATTGATTCCCGGGACTTCCCGATACGCCTGGCCAGTTCATCCTGGGTCAATTCAAATGTATCCAACAGGGTCTGGTATGCCAGTGCCTCTTCAACCGGATTCAGGTCCTGTCGTTGGATGTTCTCAATGAGCGCATGCTCTGCCTTCTTTTCATCGGGCAGATCACGAATGACTGCCGGAACCCGGTGTAGTCCAGCCTTCTGGGCTGCACGCCATCGTCTCTCTCCGGCAATCAGGGTATAGTTCCCATCCTTCTCCCGTGCCAGCACCACGGGCTGAATAATACCCGACGCCTGTATGGAATCCGCCAATTCCTGCAGTTTTGCATCATCAAAATGTCTTCTGGGTTGATAAGGCGACGGCTGAATCCGTGAAATATCCACTTCCTGGAGTTTCTCACCGGCCGGCGCCTCCGGAATCAGTGACTGTATGCCTTTACCCAACGCTTTTCGTTTCATATGCCATCAGCTCCTTGGCCAGCTTCAAATATGACTGGGCACCCTTCGAACGAATCTCGTACAACAGAACAGGGAGCCCGAAGCTGGGTGCCTCTCCAAGACGTACGTTTCGCGGAATGATCGTCTCAAAAACCTTGCCTTTGAAGTAATCCCGGATTTCTTCCACCACCTGCTGGGCCAGGTTGGTCCGTTCATCAAACATGGTCAACAGGACCCCTTCAATCTGAAGGTCAGGATTTACACTCCCCTGGATCATGGTCACCGTCCGCATCAGGTCACTGACACCCTCCAGCGCGAAATATTCGCATTGAATCGGAATCAATACCGAACGGGCAGCCACCAGGGCATTCACCGTCAGCAGACCCAGTGAGGGGGGGCAGTCGATCAGGATATAGTCAAAGTCCTCCCCAACCGGCTCCAGCAGGTTGCGCAGAAAATACTCTCTACCGATCTGGGATACCAGCTCAATCTCTGCACCAGCCAGGTTTCGATGTGCGGGAATTACCTTCAACCATTCCAATTGCGTTTCCTTGATACAGGTCTTCAACTCTGTATCTCCCGCCATTGCCTGGTAGATATTATACTGCTCATCCTCCCTGTCCACGCCCACACCGCTTGTGGAATTGGACTGGGGATCAAAATCAATCAACAGCACCCGTCGCTCCGCCACCGCAAGGGACGCAGCCAGGTTAATCGCTGTCGTGGTCTTTCCCACGCCACCCTTCTGGTTGGCAATCGCAATAATCCTACTCATGCCGAATACTCTAACACAGGGGATTTCAGAATGGAAGCAACAGATAACAGGTAGCCGCCCCGAAGACTGAGGCATGTTCCACGTGGAACATTTATGGTTTGTCTTTTATTTTTCTTTGCTTTTCGAGATGCAACTGGATCAACGTCAGCGCAGCCGGGGTCACGCCCGGCACCCGGGAAGCCTGATCCAATGTTTCCGGACGAACCCGCGTCAATCGCTCCACCATTTCACGGGACATGCCCGGCACATTAAAATCAAAACCCGATGGTATCTGATATTCACGTAGCGCCCGCATCCGGTCCAACCGGGCACGTTCACGGTCAACATAACCGGAATAGCGAATCCGGGCCGCAACCTCTTCCAGGTAAGCTGTAACATACCCGGGCGCCAGCATTTCTCTCAGTTGCGCCACCGAACAATCCGGCCGGCGCAACACTTTTTCCAGGGAAGACACCACAGCCGGGTCCACTCCCAATGTCTTCAACCGCTCCGGTTCCAGGAAAGCTTCTTTTAACGAGGTCCGGCGTGCCTGTTCAACATACGCATCAATCGTCTCATACTTGGACTGCATCTCTGCATACTGGGCATCCGAAACCAGTCCGGCTGCATGACCATACTGCATCAATCGTCTGTCCGCAGATCCATAATCCAACAACAGCCTGTATTCCGCCCGGGAGGTAAACATCCGGTAGGGCTCATCTACACCCATGGTCACCAGGTCGTCCACCATCACACCCGTATACGCCTCTTCTCTGCCCAACACCACCGGCTCCTGTTCCCGTATCCAGTTTACTGCGTTGATGCCTGCCAGTAAGCCCTGGGCGGCAGCCTCTTCATATCCCGATGTGCCGTTGATCTGCCCCGCCAGGAACAACCCCGGGACCAGTGAAGACTGCAGGCTGGCGGTCAAGGCCGTGGGGTCAACAGCGTCGTACTCGATAGCATAGCCCGGCCGAAGGATTCGTGCATTCTCCAGGCCCGGTATGGTCTTCAAGTATTTTTCCTGAACTTCAACCGGAAGGGAAGTGGAAACGCCATTCACATACCATTCTGCGGTGTGTCGGGATTCCGGCTCCAGGAACACCTGGTGTCGCTCCCGGTCCGGAAACTTGTGCAACTTGTCTTCAATGGACGGACAATATCGGGGACCCACTCCCTGGATCTGTCCGGAAAACAGCGCAGACCGGTTCATGCTCTCCCGGATCACGTCATGGGTCAACTGGTTCGTATAGGTCAACCAGCAGGGCACTTGCTCCACCTCTATTCGATCTGTCGAGAAAGAAAATGGTGTGGGTACCGGATCCCCTTTCTGGATTTCCATCACATCTTTGTTCACTGAGTCCCGATGCACACGTGGAGGTGTCCCCGTTTTCAACCGAATCAACGGAAACCCGAGTGCTTTCAAAGAATCACTGAGCTCCTGTGCCGCCGGTTCATTGGACCGTCCCGCCGGATAACTGATGTTGCCGATATGGATCCGTCCACCCAAAAACGTACCGGTAGCAAGGATCACAGCCCGGCAATCCAGTCTCTGTCCACTCTGTAAACGAACCGCGCACACCCGGCCTTCCTTCAGCTCCAGCCCGATGGCCATGTCCTGGACAAGTTCCAGGTTGGGTGTATTTTCCAGTATTTCCCGCATTAACAGACGGTATGTCACCTTGTCGGCCTGCGCCCGAGGCGCCTGAACCGCCGGCCCGCGGCTCCTGTTCAGCAATCGATACTGCAGGCCTGTGCGGTCGATCACCTTCCCCATCAGGCCACCCATCGCGTCCACTTCGCGCACCATCTGCCCCTTCCCCAGTCCACCAATTGCCGGGTTGCAGGACATCTGGCCCACCAGGTCCAGGTTTACAGTAAGCAGGCAAACCCGAAGTCCCATCCGGGCTGCAGCTGAACCTGCTTCACAACCGGCATGGCCGGCCCCAATCACAACCACATCAACCATTGCTATTTCCCTAAGCAGAAACTGCCAAACAATGCGTCCAGCACATCATCCGTGACAACATATCCCAGTATGGACTCCAGCTCCCGGCTGACGGCGATCAACTCGGCCGCCGCCAGATCCGGTGCCCCGCTGTTCAGGCTTTCAATACCTTCCACCAGCCGCTTTAATGCTGATTCAGCACCCCGGCTCTGTCGATCCGTAAACAGTACCAGCTCCTCATCCGCCAGGTCTCCAGCGCTTGTGCGGATCATCCCGACCAGTTCGCCAATTCCATCTCCACGCAGGGCAGACACCCCTTGCTCCGCTGGTGCAGTTTCCATCAGATCAACCTTGTTGATCACCTCAATCACCTGTTCACCCCTCAGGTCAGCCAGCACTTTCCGCTGGGGCGTCAATGGCATGGCACCATCGAGCACCTTGATCACAATGTCTGCACCCCTGGCTGCCTGAATGGTCCGCCGGACACCCTCCGTTTCCACCCGGTCCACTGTCTCCCGAACGCCTGCCGTATCCACAAGATCTACCCGAAGACCATCCAGATCCAGTACGGCCTCTACCGTGTCCCTGGTGGTACCGGGCAACTCTGTGACGATGGCACGGTCCGCACCCACGATCCGGTTGAATAGCGCGGATTTACCGGCATTGGGTGCCCCGACCAGCACAACCCGGATGCCCCGGTTGAATGCTGCGGTTTTCCGGTATCCACTGATCAGCGTTTCCAGCTTCTCCCTGCAGGTGTGCATATTGTCCATTGCCTGATCCAGTCCATCCGCAGTCTCAGCTTCATCCGGATATTCCAACGCTGCCTCAATCGCGGCAGACGATCCGATGACCAACTCGCGCAACTCCTGTACCTGCTCATGCAATGGACCGGTCCCCACGTTTGCCACCCGCAACTGAAAACGGGTTTCCGCATCCAGCATCAACTGGATCTGCTCGGCCTGTGTCAAATCAATTCGGTTGTTTTCAAACGCCCGTCGTGTAAATTCCCCCGGCTCCGCCATCCTGGCCGCACCGGAATCCACAATCCACCGGGTCAATTCACGGAGTATGATCGGGGAACCATGAAGCTGAAATTCAGCAACATCCTCGCCTGTGTAAGACCTGGGACCTGCAAAAAAAACGCCGATCCCGGTATCCAGAACATGCTGATCCGATCCGATCACCTGTCCATACACCGCGCGGCGTTCTTCTGTTTTTCCATGTTGGGGATGAAACCATCGCTTCAGGATCTTGCGTGCAGCCGGTCCGGAAACCCGGACAATGCCGATCCCCCCCTTGCCGGCCGGGGTCGCAATTGCAACAATGGTATCGTTCGTGGTCATCGCTTCCGGATCATCACCTTCACCCGCTTCATGAATCCGTCGCCGATACTCTCCGTCATGATCATGCGATCATCCTGCAACGTCAGGTGAATCTGGCGACGCTCAGCGGGATTCATCGGGGAAAAGAGATAGGGTTTCCCGAAATCCTTGACCTTCTGGGCGGCCTTTCCAGCCATATCCTTCAGTTCACGGATCCGGTTCTTCCGAAAATCATTACATTCGAGGACAATATTCGTTTTGCTTTTCTTGGAGGCAATCCGGTTCACCAGGTATTGAAACGCGTCCAGCAGACTGCCGTTGTTGTCCACGAACATATTATTGTCCCGGCCATTGATCTCAAATTCCAATGCGCCGTTGTTTCCACGATAGGTGGCCTTGGCATCCAGCTTTGCTTTCCGGATAATCTCATTGAGCGTATTCTCCAACGCAAAAATATGTCCCGGCAGTTTCCGCTTCCCGTTGGACTTGCCAATCCGTTCCACCTTAATGGTCAGCTCCCCGCTCAAGGGCGAAAACAACGACTGGTCCCGTGCCACCACCCGGTACTGGATGAGATTCGTATTCACATTGTAATACTGGCTGGCCTTGTCCAGTGCCTCGTCCACATCCTTACCGGAAAACAGTGTTTTTTCCAATGCCATCTATCAATCTCCTATGCAACGGCTGCCGCTCTTCGGTTGATCAGCAACTGCTGCCCGATCTGGAATAAGTTGTTTGTTGTCCAATACAAGATCAATCCACTGGGTGCATATGCCAGGATTACGGTAAACACGATGGGCAACATGTACATCATCCGCTTCTGGTTTACGTCACCCGTGGATGGCGTTATGATCTGTGAAATCAACTGGGACAATCCCATCAGAATCGGCAACACATAGTATGGGTCATGCGCAGACAGATCCCGTATCCAGAGCATGAACGGTGCATGTCGCAACTCGATTGCATTTAACAGTAAACTCCAGAATGCAAAGAAGATCGGCATCTGCAACAACATCGGCAGACAGCCCCCAAGCGGATTTACCCCTTCTTTTTTGTAGAGTTCCGCTATCTCCTGGTTCATTTTCTGCTTCATGCTCATGTCATTGCCATATTTCTTGTATTTCTGTTGAATGGCCTTGATTTTGGGCTGAACGGTCTGCATTTTCCGGGTTGACTTCAGGCTGGCCTGGTTTAACGGGAAAAGCAGGATCCGAATCACCACCGTCAGGAGCACAATCGTCCATCCATAGTTGCCCACCCAGTTGTTCACTGCCTTCAGCCCGAAGAACAGCCATTTTGCAAAAATGCCGAAGAACCCGAAATTGACGATCCTTTCCAGGCCATCTCCGAGCTCTTTCATGCTGTCATAATGTTTCGGTCCCAGGTAGGCCCGACCGGAAATACTGTCCCCGGCTGAGATCAGTACGCTGGACAATCCCAGCTCCTTGTCTTCCTCCATATAACGGCGACGCTTCAAATCATATTCAATATTGTCCGTACCGGGGAGAAACACCCGGGCAAAGTACTTATCTTCTACCCCGATCCACTTGATTGTGCTGTTGGGAACTTCTGTTTCAGCCAGTTTCTTTTTCTTCACCCGTTCCACATCGGAACCATCAAACCAGACCACCTCATCTTCGGTGGAATATCGGCTATTGGATTTTTCTGATTCTTCGATCCCGGCACCCAGGGAAACCTGTACACCGGCGCACCCTGTCATGTCCACATGCAACAGGTAACCATCCAGCAACTCAAACGACTTCCGATGGTCACCCAGTGAAAACACAATCCGGTTACCCATCTGTTCCACCAGGAACAGCCGACCGTTCACGTTCCCGTTCTCCCAACTGGAGAACGGCAGCATACCCTTCAGAATCGAAACCGGATTCACCAGTTCCACCAGCTCGCCTTCCTCATTCTTGAATGTTTTCAACTGAATGGACTGAATCGCGGCACCGCGGTTGGTGAAGGTCAACCTGACAACATCATTCTCCAAAACATACGAATTTTCCGTTTCCGCTTGCTCTACGGCATCCGGCATTTCGGTCCCGGTGACTGTGTGGTCTGCTTCCACCATAACTGGTTCTTCCGTTTCAACAGGCTGAATCCCCGCGGGTTCCTTCATTGATGTCTGGTCAACAGACGTATTCTCCTGTTGCTCGGCAGCAACCGTTGCAACCGGCTTCTTCGGAAAATATCGTTTGATCACAAATTTTTCCCAGGCAACAATAAACGCGATAGATATCAGAATGGCGAGGATGGTCCGCTTTTCCATATGATCTCCTCAGTCAGTTTTGTTACGGTACCGGATCGTGTCCACCTGGATGAAATGGATGGCAACGGGCGATTCTGCGGATGCTCAACCACATCCCCTTCCAGAACCCGTAACGCTCGATGGCTTCCAGGCTGTAAGCCGAACAGGTCGGCGTAAACCGGCAGGTAGATGGCAACCAGGGACTGATGAACTTGCGATAACCCTTAATCAGTCCCAGCGCCAACCATCTCAACATACCGGTCTACTGCATATATCAGGTCCTGTTCCAGGACCGTTGAGGTTGCCGTAGCGGATACACGCTTGGTGTTGAACACCCACCAGCAACCATCCGGAAACTTGTCCATATTCCGGCGCACAATTTCTCCAAGCCGCCTGCGTACACGGTTCCGAACCACTGCTTTCCCGACTTTCCGGGAAACCGTAAATCCAAACCGTGTGTCAGCTTGATTGCGCAGGACATACATAACAAAGTGTCGGGTATTGATCGATTCTCCAGTTGCGTAGACCTGGAGATACTGCGCCCGTCTTTTCAGCCGGAACGCGTCTGACAAAGCCAATGTTCAGGCGGCGAGTCTCTTTCTGCCCTTACGACGCCGGGAAGCGATAATCTTCCGGCCGGCGCGAGACTTCATCCGTACAAGAAAACCGTGCGTTTTATGTCTTTTTCTGCGATTGGGTTTAAATGTCGGTCTCATTTCACACTCCCTCCATCGAGTTCCTTTAAGGCGTCAATCATAGGCAATGATTTCCGGTTCTGTCAACGAATATTTGCCAAATCTCCCCATTCAAGCTGTTTTATCAGGAAATTTCCGTTCTTTTTCGTTATCATATTCACTGACTGCATCATTATACCTGCATATTGGAGTTCCAAACATGAATGACGACTATTTTGCCCATGTGGATCAGCGGCGCGCCCTCTCAATCCCTCCGCTTCCCCTCTCCCCGTCCCAGGTACGGGAACTGTGTACCCGGCTGGAAAAATCCGATGCTGATGCCGCTTCCCCACTCCTGGATTTGCTGGCCAACCGGGTTGCACCCGGCGTGGATCCCGCAGCAGAAGTAAAAGCAGCCTGGCTTACCGACATCGCGTTTGGCCGTCGCAAGGCCCCGGCCCTCTCCCCCGCCGAGGCGACCCGCCTGCTGGGTACCATGCTGGGGGGCTACAACATTCAACCCCTGATTACGCTGCTGGATCATGATGAACTGGCCGATCATGCGGTGCGGGCCCTGTCCGGAACCATACTGGTTTATGACGCTTTTGATACCATCGTGGAGAAATCCCGCACCAACGCCGGCGCCAGACAGGTACTGCAGGCATGGGCTAACGCAGACTGGTTCACCAGCCGTCCCCGTTTGCCCGAACAGCTTCCCCTTGTGGTCTACAAAGTCGATGGGGAAATCAACACCGATGACTTTTCCCCGGCCGGTCATGCCTGGTCCCGCGCCGACATCCCCCTCCATGCCAACTCAATGGGAGAATCCCGCTTTCCGGACGGTATTGACCAGATCCACCAATTCCGCCATGACGGACACCAGGTTGTTTTCGTTGGTGATGTTGTGGGTACCGGTTCTTCCCGAAAGTCCGCCTGCAATTCACTTATGTGGCACATCGGTCAGGATATTCCCTACGTTCCCAACAAGCGCCGGGCCGGTATTGTCATGGGCGGCCTGATTGCCCCCATTTTCTTCAATACTGCTCAGGACTCAGGTGGATTCCCCATTATGTGTGACGTGTCCGATCTGGCAACCGGCCAAACCGTTATCCTGGAACCTTACGCCGGTCGTGTCCTTTCCGAATCCGGTTCCCTGTTAACCCGGTTTGACCGGAACCCTTCCACCATACTGGATGAATTCCAGGCTGGCGGCCGGTTGAACCTGATTATCGGCCGTACCTTGACCAGGCGGGCCCGCCAGGCATTGGACCTGCCCGAAAGCACCGCGTTTGTCGCCATCGAAGCCTCGGCCGTTTCCGACAACCAACCCTATACCCTGGCCCAGAAAATCGTGGGACGCGCCTGTGGCCTGCCCGGTGTTCTGCCCGGCACACCCTGCGAACCCCGGATGACAACCGTAGGCTCCCAGGATACCACCGGCCTGATGACCGCTGATGAACTCCAGGAACTGGCCTGCCTCCGATTCCAGTCCGACCTGTTTATGCAGTCCTTCTGTCACACGGCCGCCTACCCCAAGTCTGCCGACGTCCGGATGCACCAGACACTGCCAGGGTTTATCACGGAACGCGGAGGTGTTTCCCTGTCCCCGGGCGATGGGGTCATTCACAGCTGGCTGAACCGGCTCTTGTTGCCCGATACAGTGGGTACCGGCGGTGACTCCCATACCCGGTTTCCGATCGGGATTTCGTTTCCTGCCGGTTCCGGGCTGGTTGCCTTTGCCGGCGCACTGGGTTTCATGCCGCTGGATATGCCCGAATCCGTTCTCGTTCGCTTCTCGGGTAAGCCCAACTCCGGGATTACGCTGCGGGACATTGTCAATGCCATTCCCTATTTCGCCATCCAGGCCGGCTTACTCACTGTGGAAAAACAGAACAAAAAGAACATCTTTAATGGTCGGATCCTGGAAATGCAGGGATTACCCGATCTTACCGTGGAACAAGCCTTTGAGTTAACCGATGCCGCTGCCGAACGCTCCGCTGCAGCCGCAACCATCCAGCTCAATCCGGATTCTGTCATTCCCTATATTCAATCCAATATTGCCCTGATGTCGGCCATGATTGATGCGGGTTTCGCCGATGCCGAAACCCTGAACCGCCGCATTGCCGATTGCCAGAAATGGCTGGATCATCCCACCCTGCTCACCGGAGATCCGGACGCTTCTTACGCTGCTGTTCTGGATATTGACCTGTCCGAGATTTCGGAACCCATACTGGCATGTCCCAATGATCCGGACGATGTCCGGTTGCTTTCCCAGGTGGCCGGCACAGCGGTACAGGAAGTATTCATCGGATCCTGCATGACCAATATCGGGCATTTTCGTGCCGCTGCACAGATCTGGTCCGATGCGCCCTATCTCCCTGCACGCACCTGGATGGCCCCACCCACCCGCATGGATGAAGCACAACTGAAACGTGAAGGGGTTTATTCCATATTCAGCAAAGTCGGGGTTCGGACAGAAATTCCGGGCTGTTCCCTGTGTATGGGCAACCAGGCACGTGTCCGGCCGGAAACGACCGTTTTCTCCACGTCCACACGAAACTTTGATAACCGGATCGGTACTGATACCCGCGTCTTTCTCGGTTCCGCCGAATTGGCCGCCATGGTCGCCCGCACCGGAACAATACCTGATCCGAAGGACTATTTCGCCATGTTCGAGTCCGCCATACATCCCCATATTGACACAATTTACAGTTACCTGACATTCGATAAAATGACTGATCCCATACTCAATTATCAACCCTGATGTCCGTCTTCTCGGTATCCGATCATAAGCCCGTCTTTTGACGGGCTTTTTTCTTGACAATTCATTCAATAGTGGTTATTGTGTTCACGCTTGATATGTGGGGCATTAGCTCAGTTGGCAGAGCAGCTGACTCTTAATCAGCGGGTCCGGGGTTCGAATCCCTGATGCCCCACCATCCTTTTTATTCCCTACCAGACAATGGACAGGCAGGAAACACCACCATCCATCTTCCGGAACTCCGACATTTCCACTTCCACCGGTTCCAGTCCCCACTTTTCCGCCTGTGTTGCCAGGTTCGGGAATCCGGCCGGCATGACCAGCCTGCCATTGATATCCCGGCAGTTAGCGCCATACGCTTCCGCCGGTTTCACCACATACCGTTCCACATCCTGGAATGACGGTTCGGCTGCCAGCCGTTTATCGATCATCACCCGGTTCTCCCCGCATCTTCCCACAAATGTTTTCAGGTGCAGCCCGAACGGCACATCAACCTGGTGGACAACAAATCCCTGTTCTTGAGCAATCCCCTTCAACTGTTCAGCGCCCGGCCGATTCGTTCGCTCCGTCAGGCCAATCCACATGCGGTCTCTCATCACCAGTACATCGCCCCCATCCACTGTGCCCGGGCTCTCAATCCGGCGTATTTTCTGGAACAGCTTCTTCAGATTGTCTGCGACCGTCTCCTCTTCACCCCGGCGCTCTTCTGCGCCTGGACGACAGATCACAACTTCCTTTCCAACAACCACCGCCGTGTCTTCCACGAAACAAGCATCCGGATATCCCCTCAATGGTTCCATCACCTTCACGTCCAACCCGCAAAACTTCAGCGCCTTTACATATGCACCATGTTGCCGCCGGGCTTTCTCCATATCGGGTAACCCCATACCCGCTGTTGTAATACCCTTTTCAAACTCAACTCCTGGTGATCTTACCAATGCAAATTCCAGCATGATCCCTCCATCTTTACCTTTGTTCTCCACAACCCCTATGTTAAAATCACACTTCCGGGATACACATCAATCATCCCATAACAAACCTGTGGAAAAGTTGTGAAAATATGACCCTATGGGACAAAATTAAAAAAGAGTTACAAAATCACATTCCAATAGAGTCATTCAACGAATGGTTCGCCGAAACCCGTCAACTTTCCCATGTTGATCATACCTTGACCATATCCGTTCCCGAACCTTATTTTGCCGATTTCATCCCGGAATATTATCATCAGTTTCTGTCCCGTGCCCTGGAGGCCCTGGACCTGCAACTGGACATACATTTTGCAGCCCCCTCCAATCATCATGCACGGTCCGTGGCATCCAATCCCCAGTCGCTTCCGGTTCAACCACCCCGCCGGCCTCATTTTAATCCCCTGTATACCTTTTCTTCTTTTGTCGTCGGGCCTGCAAATGAACTTGCATTTGCCACCAGCATGGCCGTTTCGGACAATCCCGGCTACACTTATAATCCCCTGTTTATCTATGGGGGCACCGGACTGGGGAAAACCCATTTGCTTCACGCCATCGGTCACCATCTTTCCCAGCAGAACCCGGATCTCAATATCCTCTTTCTCTCTGCAGAACGGTTTACCAATGATTATATTGTCGCGGTCCGAACCAACCGTACCGACCGTTTCCGTTCCAAATATCGTACTGCAGATGTACTCCTGGTTGACGACATTCATATTCTTGCCGGTAAACCCGGTACCCAGGAGGAATTTTTCAACACCTTTAACGAACTTTTTGATCGTCAAAAACAGATTGTCCTGTCCAGCGATTCACTGCCCAAGGATATCCCAAAACTGGAAGACCGATTGATGACCCGTTTTTCCTGGGGTATTATCGCGGACATTCAGCCCCCTGAACTGGAAATGCGCATTGCTATTCTTCAGAAAAAAGCAGAGAAACACGGAATTCACATTGATGATGAAGTTTCCCTCTTTATCGCGAAGAAGATCCGAAAGAACGTCCGCGAACTGGAAGGGGCCCTGAATAAAGTTGTGGCCATGGCCAAACTCAACGACAAGCGACTGACCGTCCAACTGGCTCGACAAAGTCTCCGCAACTATATCCTGGATGATGATGAACTCATCACCCCCCGGAAGATCATTGAATATGTTGCCAACTATTACAAACTGAGCCCATCCCGACTCAAGGAAAAGACAAACGCCGCCAATATCGTTCTGCCACGCCAGATTGCCATGTATCTCTGTAAAAACCTCACCAACCAGTCTTATCCGGAAATCGGAAAGTCTTTTGGTAAGAAACATCATACGACCGTCCTCTATGCCTGCAATAAAATCTCCCAGCGCTTGAAAGACGACCCAAAATTCGCCCGGCTCATTGACAGTTTTAAGGTTTCAATCCGATAACTTACACCAGATTTTCCACCGATACACACCCCTGTCAGTGAAAAACCGGTTCAAAATCCTCACCTTCCGATCTTCACGAATTTTCCACATTTTTTTCCACAGCCTGAGCCCGTATCCTGGCCTCTTTTCACAGCATTCACAATCTCTTCTATTTCTGGTAAACTCATATTCATAATATGAACACAGGAGAATCAGTCATGAGATTTACGGTGAATAAGTCCGACCTGATCCAGGAGCTTTCCCTGATTAACGGGATCGTGGAGAAACGGTCTACCATCGCCATTCTTTCAAACATGTACCTGAAGGCAGAAGGTGGTGTTCTGTACCTCAAGGGTACGGATCTGGAAGTCGGTCTTACCGTTGCGTTGCCGGCAGATATCGAAGAAGAAGGTGTTGTGATTGTGTCGGCCAGAAAATTCTTTGATATTGTCCGTGTTCTGCCGGATGGGGATATTACGTTCTGGATTGAGGATGAGTGGTTGAAGATAGAGAAGGACCAGAACTTCTATTCGATCAATGCACAGGTAGATGACAATTATCCCATTATTCCGGATTATGATTTTTCTTTCGATACACTGGCGTTGCCCAAGGAACAGCTGGCAGACATTATTTCGGTCACCTCCGTTTCCATAAACAATGAAATGATCAAGGAACGGGCGTTAAACGGGGCTTTTTTCGAGTTCCGGGGAAACCAGATGAACGTGGTGACATCCAACCGACATACGCTGTTCGTCGCCACCTGTGAAGCGGATCAACCGTTCGTGGAAGAGGATGTGAGTTTTATCCTTTCAAAGAAAACATTTCTGGAACTGAAGAAAATGATCCAGTTGTCCGGCTCGGATGATCCCTTTCTCATGGGACGGGATGGAACAAATATTTTTTTCCAGGCCGGATCCCGTGTCCTGTTTTCCCGTTTGCTGAACCAGAGTTTTGTGGATTATCGCTCATTCTTCCGTGACCAGGACGAATTGACCGAATTAAAGCTCAATGTTACGGATATCAAGTCAACCATCAAAGAACTGCAACCTTTGAGTGGCCAGTTTTCCAAGAAGATCATTTTTGAGTTTGACCAGTCCGGTATGGTGGCATCCCTGCAGGATATCGAAGGTTCCGTGGGTATTGTCCGGAAAACACTGGCGTATAAAGGACCCTATTTCAAACTGGGTTACAATATTGAATATCTCAGCAGCTTCTTCGGTGTTGTGGATGTGGATGATGTGATGGCCATGATGGATACCAGCGGAGACCGGGCAACAAATTTCCGGTTCAATGCCAACAAGGTGGACTTCACATTCCTGATCAATCCACTGATCCTGGATTGACCCCAGACAGGTGAAGGATTGCTGAACTCAACCAGTGTCCGATCCTTCCGTATCATCCAGGGGTGTCAATTATCATTTTCCGATCGGTTGACGGTTATTTCCGGACCCAACGGCAGTGGTAAAACATCTATTCTGGAGTCTCTGTATTTTGCGTCAAACGGACGTTCCTTTCGTACACGCGATGCAGGAAAACTGTTGCGATTTGAAGATCCGGCATTTTCCATTACGGTTCAATGGAATACGGATGAACTTCAGAGTACCTATCAGGCGCAGAGTAAGTTAAAAAAATTTACAATTAATGGATCAAGAGAGAAAATATCCAACATAGCTGCCGCATTTCCGTTCTTTGTGTTTCATCACCGATCCCTGGCGGTGGTGCGGGCAGGTTCAACCGACCGATACCGGTTTGTAAATCGGGTATTGAGCCGCTTTTTTCCGGCGTATGGAGCAGACCTGACAGCCTATCGCAAGGCACTCTATCAGAAACGGGTTCTGTTGAAAAACAGGGCGAAATCTGATATAATTATACCGTGGAATCGTGTGCTCCAGGAGCGTCGCGAACGGTTGACACAACGCAGGGCCTGGCTTTGCGAAATTCTGAATGAAAAACTGGGTTCACATGTTCAAATTCAGTACAGACCCAACCATCCGGATCGTCAACTGGACGAGTTCTTGAGCGCCGAACTGAACCGGGGGGAACCGTTGGCTGGTTCCCAGCTGGATCGGTTTCTGATTGAACAGGCCGGACGGGATGTAAAAGAGTACAGTTCTTCCGGACAGCAGAAGCATGCGTTTTTCCAGATTCTGACAGCAGTGGGCCAGATATTTCAGGAGATACGGGATATCCGGCCGGTACTGTTGCTGGACGATTTTGATGCGGAATTTGACGATTGTTCCAGGAATCAGAACCTGGCATCGGTATTAAACCAGTTTCAGGTCGTTGTGACGACAACCGACCCGGACCGCTTTGCGGAAATGAACCCCGGCGTCGTTCACACCATGGACGGAGGAGAACTTCAATCCTATGACTGATCAGTACAAAGCAGATAGTATCAAGGTCCTGAAGGGACTGGATGCCGTTCGAAAGAGACCGGGCATGTACATCGGGGATACCGATGACGGATCCGGTCTTCACCATATGGTTTTCGAAGTGGTGGACAATTCGGTGGATGAAGCACTGGCCGGTTATTGTGATCATATCCGGGTGCTGGTTCACGTGGACAATAGTGTCACCATTGAAGACAATGGTCGCGGTATTCCGGTGGATATGCATGCGGAAGAAAAGCGGCCGGCTGCGGAAGTTATCATGACGGTTCTGCATGCCGGCGGTAAATTTGATGCCAGTTCCTACAAGGTATCCGGCGGTCTCCATGGGGTGGGTGTTTCCGTTGTCAACGCCCTGTCCGAGCATCTGGAGCTGGAGATCAAGAAGGGCGGTTTTCTGTATCGCCAGGAATATAAAAAGGGCGATCCGGTTACCGGGTTGGAAAAGATCGGCAAAACACCCAAGACCGGTACCAAGATACGGTTCCGGCCGGACCCGGACGTGTTCAAGACGATTGTGTTCGAGTTTGATATGTTGTCCCAACGGTTGCGGGAGATGTCTTTTCTGAACAAGGGCCTCACCATCAGCGTGGAAGATGAACGGTCCGGGCAGAAAAAAGTGTTCAGTTATGAAGGTGGTGTGATCAGCTTCGTGGAACATCTCAACCGGAACAAGAAGGCACTGCACAAAGATGTGATTCACTTTGAAAAAGCAAAAGACCAGAGCATGGTGGATGTGGCGCTTCAGTGGAATGACGGCTACAACGAGACGGTCTATTGTTTTACCAACAACATTCGCAACCGGGATGGCGGTACCCACCTGATGGGTTTCCGTACTGCGCTGACGCGGACCATCAACAACTACGTGGCCGCCCATGGCCAGGAGAAACAGAAGAAAGTCTCGTTAAGTGGGGATGATGTACGGGAAGGACTCACTGGCATTATCTCGGTGAAACATCCGGATCCGAAATTTTCATCCCAGACCAAGGACAAACTGATTTCATCGGAAGTCCGGGGGATTGTTGAGTCGGTTGTGGGTGACCACCTGATGGACTTTTTTGACCGGAACCCCAAGGTAGCCAAGGCCATTATTGAAAAGGCTGTAGACGCGGCCCGGGCCAGGGAAGCGGCACGCAAGGCACGGGAACTGACCCGGCGAAAAGGGGCATTGGATTCCTCCAACCTGCCGGGCAAGCTGGCGGATTGCCAGGAAAAGGACCCGGCGCTGTCCGAAATCTTCCTGGTAGAGGGTGATTCGGCGGGCGGTTCCGCCAAACAGGGAAGGGACCGGAAGTTCCAGGCTATCCTGCCGTTGAAAGGGAAGATTCTCAACGTGGAGCGGGCCCGGTTTGACAAGATCCTGTCGTCCCAGGAAATCCGGCTGTTGATTACAGCATTGGGAACCGGCATCGGCCGGGATGATTTTGATGTGTCCAAGATCCGGTATCACAAGGTTGTCATCATGACCGATGCCGATGTGGATGGCGCCCATATCCGGACGCTGTTATTGACGTTCTTTTTCCGGCAGATGCGGGAACTGGTGGAACGGGGCTATCTGTATATCGCCCAGCCACCGTTGTTTAAAGTCCGTTCCGGACGGAAGGATGTGTATTTGAAGGACCAGGAGTCCCTGGATGCCCATCTGTTGCAACTGTTTTTTGAACGGTACCAGTTGAAAGTAGACAACGGGGACACCAAGGTCCGCTCCAGTAAATGGCTGGACCTGCTCCGGTCCGCCCGGCAGATGAACAATTATTTTGAGCGGTTGGAACGCAAGGGCTACAGCCGGGATGTGGTCAGTTTCTTCCTGGACTTCGGATGTTCTTCCCCCCGTGATTTTGAAAAGGCCGATTATGTGCACCGTTTGAAGGCAGCCATGAGCGAAGAGTCTTTCTCGGTGAAATCTGTGGACTTTGATGAAGAATACGGGGACTACACCCTGCTGGTCAACGGTAATGGCAATATCGCATTTGGCGGTACGCGCATCGGCCGGTTGATGGTGAAATTGCCCGAATACCGGTTGCTCCATGAAATTCACCGGAACATCGCCCCATACCGGAACAAGACCATCGAGATCAAACGGGAAAATATGGTGGTGGATACCGTAAGATCCATTCCGCAGTTACTGGGACAGGTAGAAAGCCTGTCCAAGAAAGGACTGAATATTCAACGATACAAAGGTCTGGGTGAAATGAATCCCGACCAGTTGTGGGAAACCACACTGAATCCAGAGGCCCGGACCTTGCTTCGGGTGACTATTGACGATGCAGTGGAAGCAGAAGATACCTTCTCCCGTCTCATGGGAGATGCCGTGGAACCGCGGCGGCAGTTCATTGAGGAAAACTCAATGGATGTTGAGAACCTGGATATCTGAGGAACGCCATGTCGGACCAAATCAAACGGATTGAGATTGAAGACGAGGTAAAGAAGTCATACCTGGATTATGCCATGAGCGTGATCGTGGGCCGGGCGATCCCGGATGTGCGGGATGGATTGAAACCGGTTCACCGCCGGGCGCTGTATGCCATGTATGACCTGAAGAATGATTACAACAAACCCTACAAGAAATCCGCCCGCGTGGTGGGTGATGTGATCGGTAAATATCACCCCCATGGGGATTCAGCTGTGTATGACACCATTGTCCGCATGGCCCAGAATTTTTCATTGCGATATACGCTGGTAGACGGCCAGGGGAACTTCGGCTCCATTGATGGTGATCCGGCCGCAGCCATGCGATATACCGAAGTCCGCATGAAGAAGATGGCCCATGAGCTGCTCCAGGACCTGGAAAAAAACACGGTGGATTTCGTGGACAACTATGATGGTTCGCTCCAGGAACCTACGGTGCTGCCCACCCGGATTCCCAACCTGCTGGTTAACGGGACCAACGGGATTGCGGTGGGGATGGCTACCAGTATTCCACCCCATAATTTGCGGGAAGTGGCTGCCGGGGTCATTGCCACCATTGAGAATCCGGATATTTCCATGAAAGAACTGATGCAGCATATCAGCGGCCCGGATTTTCCCACAGGGGGCATTATTTACGGGGTATCCGGAATTGAAGATGCCTATCGGACCGGCAGGGGCAAGGTGCTCATGCGGGGTCGCACCTACATTGAAAAGATGAAGGGTGGACGGGAACGGATTATCATCAGCGAAATCCCCTACCAGGTGAATAAATCGTCCATGATTGAGAAAATCGCGGACCTGGTCCGGGACAAAAAACTGGACGGCATTTCTGATATTCGGGATGAATCGGACCGGGACGGTATCCGGGTGGTCATCGAGTTGAAGAAAGGCACCGTACCGCAGGTTCTGCTCAATCACCTGTACAAGCATACCCAGCTGGAATCCACCTTCTCCATCATTCTCCTTTCCCTTGTGAATCTGCAGCCGCGGGTTCTGAACCTGAAGGAGATGATCGAAGAATTCATTGAATTCCGGAAAGATGTCATTGTCCGGCGGACCATCCATGACCTGGAAAAGGCACGGGCACGGGCCCACATCCTGGAAGGACTCAAGATTGCGATCGAGAATATTGATGAAGTCATTGCCATTGTCAAGCAGGCCAAGAATCCGCCGGCGGCCAAAGAAAAGCTGATGGAACGGTTCGGGTTGTCCGAACTCCAGGCCCAGGCCATCCTGGACATGAAACTGCAGCGACTCACCGGCCTGGAACGGGATAAGATCCTGGACGAATACCGGCAGGTACTGCGACTGATACAGCAACTGGAAGATATTCTGGCATCGGAGCAGAAGGTACTGGATATTATCATCCAGGAAACAAAGGATGTGACCGAAGAATACGGGGATGAACGGCTCTCCCAGATTGTGCCACGGGAAGCGGAAATGAGCATCGAAGACTTTATTGTGGAAGAAGATGTGGTGATCACCGTTTCCGGTCAGGGCTACATCAAACGAACACCCATCACCGCGTACCGGAACCAGCATCGGGGTGGCAAAGGCATCCGCGGTATGGTGACCCGGGACGAAGATTTCGTGGAAGCCCTGTTCGTGGCATCAACCCATGACACCATCCTGGTGTTCACCCAGACCGGTCGGCTCTACTGGTTGAAGGTTTACGATATTCCGGAAATGTCGACCGCAGCCAAGGGACGTTCCATTGCCAACCTGCTCCAGCTGACTGCTGAGGAAAAAGTGGCAGCGGTCATTCCCACCCGTGAATACCGCGATGATGTTTTCATTGCGTTTGCCAGCGAAAGGGGCCTGCTGAAGAAGACCCCCATGTCCGCGTATGCCAATGAACGCAAAGGCGGTATCATTGCCATCAACCTGAGGGAAGGGGACAGGCTGGTATCTGCTGCACTTTCCAGTGGCAATGACCATATCTTTATTGCCACCCGGGAAGGAAAAGCCATCCAGTTCCCGGAAACCGATGTCCGTTCCATGGGACGGGTAGCCGCCGGTGTCCGCGGGATCAACCTCAAGGGCAAGGACCGGGTGATTGCCATGCGCGTCATTAAGGAAGATGTGGATATTCTCACGGTTTCCCAGTATGGACTTGGCAAACGAACACCGGTAACCGATTATCGATTGCAGTCCCGTGGGGGCAGCGGCATCATCAACATGAAACTGTCCCCCAAGACCGGGAAGGTAGTCGGTGTGCTGGCCGTGTATAACGATGACGAACTGGTGATGATCACCGAAGCCGGGAAAGCCATTCGCATCACGGTGTCCGGTGTCAGCCGGATCGGCCGGAATACCCAGGGCGTCCGTATGGTGGCCCTGACCGGGAAAGACAGTGTTGCCGCCGTGGCGAAAATCGCGCGGGGTGACGTAGCGGACGCCGAACTGCCGGTAGGCGCCGAAGAGGCAGACCTGAAGAGCGATACCGAGACAAAACAGGAATCAACCGGAGCAGCCGGTGAATCGGGAGGAGAAGAAGCATGAAATTCTTTATTGATACAGCCAATGTAGCGGATATCCGCCGGCTCCATGAAATCGGCATGGTGGACGGCGTCACCACAAACCCGTCACTGGTGGCCAGGGAAGGGCGGGACTTCCGGGAAGTCATTGATGAAATCTGTTCATTTGTGAAAGGTCCCGTATCTGCGGAAGCGGTTTCACTGGACGCGGAAGGGATGATCGCCGAAGCAAAGGACATTGCCACCTGGGCGGACAATATCGTCGTGAAGATTCCCATGACCACTGAGGGACTCAAGGCGGTGGCCTGGTGCGCGGCCAATGATATTCATACCAATGTCACGTTGATTTTCAATTCCATGCAGGCATTGCTGGCAGCCAAGGCGGGTGCCACCTATGTGTCCCCGTTTGTGGGCCGGCTGGACGATATTGTGCACGATGGGATGGCATTGATCCCGGAAATTCGCCAGATATTCGACAACTATTGTATGCACACCGAAATTATCGTGGCATCCATCCGGAATCCGCTTCATGTGCGGGACGCTGCATTGGCCGGTGCGGATATCGCGACCATTCCGCCCAAGGTCATTGAGCAGCTGGCCAAGCATCCCCTGACGGATATCGGTATTGAAAAATTCCTGAAAGACTGGGAATCCACCGGTCAGTAGACTGCCATGAAGCGCGACCTCAGATGGTTCATGAATGAGCTGGAGAAGCAGAACCAGCTCTTGAAAGTGTCCCATGAACTGAACCCGGAACTGGAAATCTGTGAATTCACAGACCGGATCTCCAAGCTGGAAGGCCCCGGTCTGTTATTCGAAAACCCGACGGGCAGTCGTATGCCGGTGGTCACCAACCTGTTCGGTTCCATGGACCGGATGGCGCTGGCCTGTGGTGTGGACAACCTGGATCACATTGCAGATCGGATTGAAGACATGATGCACTCACTGGTGCCGCCGCTGGAAAGCGGTTTCCTGGATTCATTGAAGAAACTGCCCATTCTCACCGAAATCGCGGGGTACAAACCCCAGCTGGTCAAATCCGGACCCTGCCAGGATGTGGTATTGAAGGGGAACGATGTGGATCTGTCCCTGCTGCCGGTATTGAAGACCTGGCCGGATGATGCCGGTCCGTTCATTACGCTGCCGCTGGTGTGTACCATGGATGAAAAGGGCCAGCAGAATATCGGCATGTACCGGATGCAGGTGTATGACAGGACATCCACCGGCATGCATATTCATATTCACCATGATGGTGCAAGAAACCTGCGGGAAGCAGGTAAGCAGGACCGGAAGGTGCCGGTATCGGTTGCGTTGGGCGGAGACCCGGCAGTTACCTATGCTGCGACCGCGCCGTTACCGCCCATGATCAGCGAACTGTTGTTCGCGGGTTTCCTGCGGCGAAAAGGGGTACCGGTGGTCCGTTGCCTGACCAATGACATGGTGGTGCCGGCCAACGCGGAAATCGTGCTGGAAGGATACGTGGACCTGGATGACCAGCGGATCGAAGGGCCGTTCGGTGACCACACCGGTTATTATTCACTGGCCGACCATTATCCCACCTTCCATGTGACCTGCATGACCATGCGGAAGGATCCCATTTATCCGGCAACCGTGGTGGGGAAACCACCCCAGGAAGACTGTTACATGGGAAAGGCCACCGAGCGGATCTTCCTGCCGTTGCTCCGGACCCAGTTGCCCGAAGTGGTGGACATGAATCTGCCGATTTTCGGCGTATTTCACAATTTTGCGATCCTCTCTATCAAGAAGCAATATCCCTGGCATGCCAAGAAGGTAATGAGCGCGGTGTGGGGCATGGGCCAGATGATGTTCACCAAGTTTGTGATTATTGTGGATGAAGATGTGGATGTGCACAACCTCAATGATGTGATGTGGCGGGTGGGCAATAACGTGGACCCCAAACGGGACATGACCTTCACCGATGGACCCCTGGATGTACTGGATCATGCGTCCCCGGTGGCCCGGATCGGGACCAAGATTGGTATCGACGCAACGAAGAAATTGCCTTCCGAAGGGTTCGTCCGGGAATGGCCCGATGACATTGTGATGAAAAAAGATGTCACGGATAAAATTGATGCTTTGCTTCGGGAGATGAATCTTGTAGAATAGCGTCCGTTGTCGGGGCGTGGCTCAGCCTGGCAGAGCGTTCGGTTCGGGACCGAAAGGTCGGAAGTTCAAATCTTCTCGCCCCGACCATTTCAAAAAAAACAGCGGTCAGCAATGGCCGCTTTTTTTGTATCTTCTTGTATCAACGGACCTTCAATGAGAGCAATGCCACCAGTGCCAGCAGGATGGAAACAATGATCAGCCGGACCACCACCTTGGGTTCGGCGATGCCCCGGTGGGTCATTTCATGATGAAACGGTGCCCGGTGAATCATCCGCCGGCCCAGTCGTCCGCCGATCTTCTGTTGCAGCAAGGACGTGAAAATTTCAAACACGAACAGTCCTCCCACGATGGGAAAGAGCATTTCCTGCTTGGTGAAAAACGCCATCATGCCGATGGCACCGCCCACCGCCAGCGAACCGGTGTCCCCCATGAACACTTCGGCCGGGTAGGTGTTGAACCAGAGGAAGCCGAACAATGCCCCGATCAGGGCAGCCCCGAACACAACGATCTCACCGGTGCCGGCCACGTAGGGGAACAGCAGGTATTCTGAATACACAGTGTTACCGATGATATAGGCGAACACCAGGTAAATCCCGATGGTCAGAATGGCGGTACCCCCCAGCAGTCCGTCCAGGCCGTCGGTGATGTTTACTGCGTTAATAATGGAGAAGATGGCAAATGTGGCGAAGCAGACATACAGGATGGGATTCAGGTCGAATACCGGATTCTTCAAAAACGGAATGAACACCAGCGTCCGCAGATGCTCTGGAATGGGACTGAACGGGGAAATCAGGTAGACGGAAAACGGAATGATGAAAATCAGGAGCAACGACGTCTTGCCAACCTGGCTGAGACCGGAGAGGGAAGACTTGAACCGGACTTTCTGAAAGTCATCGATGAATCCCACCAGTCCCAGGTAGAAAAACCCCCCGGTGAGACAGAGCACGAACGGGTTGGTCAGATCCCCCCAGAGCAGAATGCCCACCCCGCAGGAGATCAGGATTAACAAACCGCCCGCGGTGGGGGTTCCCCGTTTGCCGAAGGCGTTGATGGTTTCAATGTCTCCGGATACGTCCCGCATGCGCTTACGGTAGAGGAACACGATGAGCCGGAAGCCGAATACCAGGGCGAAGAGCAACGAGGTGGCCATACCCATGATGGCCCGGAATGTCAGGTAGTTGACCAGCCGGAGGAACCCGATATCCATGCCGGATCCCTGCAATGCTTCAACCAGAAGCTTGATCATCGGATGTTTCCTCCAGTTTTTTTAACGTATTGATAAACCGTTGGCGCACCAGGAAGGTGGGCTGGAATTGAGACGTGGTGATCAGCATTTGCCCCAGAAACCGGCGCAATCGCGGAATGTCTGTAAACCGTCCCCTTGCCAGTCCGTCGCGTACGGCGTCAAGCAGGGCTTCCCGGTAACGGACATTCCGGGCAAACAGGAATGGTTCGGTGTCGGTCATGAATTGCTCCGGTTCCATGAAATGGACGGAAGCACCGATGGCCGCGCACTTGACTTCAAAACTCTCCAATCGTCGATTCATCAAATAACGAATCTGCTCCTGCAGATCTGTTCGATCCACCAGTGAATCATGAAAACGGCTATACAGATGAATGGCTTCCCGGCGGGTTTCGAAGTAAGCGTCGTTGAGTCCGGCTGCTACCAGGTCGGCCATGGGGGCTTCAAACTGTTCGGCCTTGGCCAGCGCCGCCAGGGCATTCCGTTTGAGGAAACCCTGGAAC
The DNA here is from genome assembly GCA_964506215.1 of uncultured Holophagae bacterium. GTDB lineage: Bacteria > Acidobacteriota > Holophagae > Thermotomaculales > Thermotomaculaceae > CAZDKZ01. The sequence goes on along the minus strand of CAZDKZ010000004.1, from coordinate 18,578 downwards.
GAACCGAAGTTTTCATAGAGGAATGGATAGAGATCCTGCCGTTTCAGCGAACCAATCAACTTGATCCCTTTGTTGACCGTCAGCATGGACCGACAGGCCACAAATTCCTCCACCTTCAGGTTAAACAGGCGCACATAAAGATTGTCCCGGGACTGGCGGGCATTGTGGTCCAGGAACGTGATCAGGTTGTCAAAGGTCCGCTGGAACCGGACGAAACGGGGCTCCACGATCTGGCTCACCCCTTCCACTTCTCCCCCTTCCATGACCAGGTCAATGGCATCGGTGATCCGATCAGCCGTGTCACCGACGCGGAAACGGGCAGTTGCGTCCGCTAATTGAAGACGTCGTGCTTCATCGGATTTCAGGCGGAGAATTTCATTCAGCAGGTCTTCCCCATCCAGGATATCCACGCCGGTTTCCGGGTCCCGCCGTTCAAAAAGGAGTTCCGCTGCCTGGTGTTCGGCAACGCTGATGGCATTCAGTTCCTGGTGATCACCGGGTAATCCCCGCTTGGGAATGAGCAATGTGGGAATGCCCAGCGCCATGGCTTCAGCCAGTGAACCGGCCCCGGCACGACAGACCAGCAGGTCGGCAGCCTGTTGATATTCAAACAGGTTGTGCAGATAGGGATGTGCCTGGTAACAGATCGAACCATTCGGCCCGATCAGCTGGCCCGTTTCCGGGTTGAAGGAGTCGCCGCAGCTGTGCTGAATCCGCTCCACCGTATCTGCCCAGGCCGGGTATTCGGACGTATCACTGAGTCCCACCGAATGCACGATGTGAAGCTTGTCATGATTTTTGAATTGATGGGCCACCGAAGCCAGTGCCCGGTTTATGGACCGTGCCCCCATGGAACCCCCTGATACAACCACGCAGAAATGATCTTCGGGGACGCCCAGCTTTTGCCGTAATGCCTGACGGTCCGTCACAGGCTTGAGATAATCGGAACGCACCGGATATCCCGTAAACAAGCACCGGTTGCTCCACATGAAATAGGCCGATTCCCGGAAATTCACCAGCACCGTGTCCGCCAGTGCCGAGGCCACCTTGTTCAGCAGTCCCGGCACCAGGTTCTGTTCATCAATGACAATTCGCAGCTTGAGAAACGGTTTCAACAGGAACGCGGCAAATACAACCGGTGCCGAGGCATAGCCACCGGTGGCAATCACCAGGTGGGGTTTGTATCGCAGAATATGTCCCATGGACTTGATGGTTCCCCCCAGGATGGTGAAACCGGCTTTTACTTGCTGGAACGGGGAACCCCCTGCCACCGGTGCCGATGGTACAAAGTTCAGTGGGATGTTGTGACGGGGCACGATAATTTCTTCCGCCCGTCCCTTCAGGCCCAGGTAACGGACTTCGGAAACCCGGTTCTTGTCCAGCAGGATCCGGTAAATGGCCAGCGCCGGATAGACATGTCCGCCGGTTCCGCCTCCGGTAAGCAGTACCTTGCATTTTCGGCCCCCACGATTCCGGAGAAAACCATACACCACGAAGCCGTAGAACAAGAACGCCACACTGGCAATGCCCCCCAGCCAGCACAACAGGGGCAGGAAATGCAGGGTAACCGGCATCAGCATGCGGCCGGCGATCAGCAGGCCTACAAACACCACCATGGAAAACGCCAGCTGGCTGAGAGAAGCCAGGAGACGGGTGGCCTTCAACCGTACCGGGTATCTGCGCAATGCCCAGAAGAGGAGTACCACCTGGGTGGTCTGGCTGATGGCGGTGGCCAGTGCGATCCCGCCCTGTTTCAGCGGGGTCCGGTACAGGACCAGGTCCAGGATGATATGTAACACGGCGGCAACAGCAGCCGCAATCATGGGCGCCCGGTTGTTTTCAAAGGCGGAGAAAATCCGGCCCAACAGTGCGGCCATACCCATGGGGGCCAGTGACAATCCATAATAAAAGAAAGCCAGCGATGTCTGGTTCACCGCGTCCAGACTGAACGCGCCCCGATAGTAGAACAGGGTGACAATTTCCCGGCTGAACATCATGAAAAAGACCGTTACCGGGATCAACAGGAACAGGTTCAGATCCAGTCCGAAATGGATAATTCTGCCGAAATCCCGATAGTTCCGGCTGCCCCGAAGACGGGACAATTCCGGTGCAATGGCCCGGGAAATGGCCAGCCCCAGGATGGCAAACGGCAAATGAATAATCCGAAACGCATACCACAGAGAGGAAATGGCGCCGGCTCCCACCAGGGATCCGACAATCTTGTCTGCTACCTCGGTCCCCTTTGTGGCCAGTGCACTGATGAAAATGCGCCGGCCTTCCCGCATGGGCGGTCCTATCGGTGCGTCACCCGTTTCGCCTTCCTCTCTTTTCAATGACCGGATGACATGGAATGCGGCAGGCAACTGAACCAGCAGAAAACAGGCGGATCCAGCCACGCAGGCCAGTACCATGGCGGTGATGCCCAGGGACTGATGGAACAGGAGGAGGACAACGATAATGCCCACATTCATGGCTGCAGGGGCCAGGCTGTAGGTGAGGTTCCGTTCGCTGAACAGGAGCAGTGCCCCGGTGAAGGTGGAAAAACTGATCAATACCAGGAAGGGCAGAATCTGTTTGCCCAGTAAGACAGCAGTTTCCTGTGTAGCCGGATCCATACCGGGCGCCAGCATGGCCACCAGGGGTTTCATGAAAACAAGGAGGATTACCACAAGGACGGCCAGAATCAGGCTCAACGCGACCAGGAGCTTGAAAATAAACTTGCGCGCTTCCACCGATTTGCCTTCGGCCCGCATCCGTTCAAACGGTGGCATGAAGGCTCGTTCGAACATTTCCTCACCCAGTATCCGGCGGAACAGGGCGGGAATGGTAAAGGCAACCACGAACGCATCGTAGAGTCTGCCACCACCGAAAAATGCAGCAGCAAGGATTTCACGCAAAAAACCCAACAACCGGGATACCATGGTTCCGGCTGTGATCAGGGTGCCGCTTTTCAGAATTTTCCGTTTTAGACCGGTCATCAAACCTGCTGCTAACTCCTGTAATGCTTTTGATTTTCTCAAAATAACCAACGGAAATCCACGGGAAGATGGGGGTACGCCTTATCAAGATACAGTTGCGCAGAGACAGCATTTTCGATATTGTAATGGCGAAATCCTCAACCCAGACGGTGATGTCCCATACCAGTTGGTGGGGCCGTTATCGTTTCGGGTGGTTGAACCAAGGAGTATTCCATGAAACGAATCGGGGTGATGGCGTTGCTGCTGGCGTTCCTGATGCCGGCTTTCGCTATCGATGTTGCGGAATTTGAGAAGGATCTGACGGTACATAAACTGGACAACGGATTGACTTTTCTGATCTATGAACGGCATGATGCGCCGGTTGTGTCATTCCACACCTATGTCAACGTGGGATCGGCAAACGAGCAAACCGGTATTACCGGCATTTCCCATATGCTGGAACACATGGCATTCAAGGGCACTACCACGGTCGGTACAAAAGACCTGGAAAAAGAACTGGCCGTGATGAAGAAAATCGACGCGGCTTTCCTGAAACTGTATGCCATGGAAGATGGTGGCGCAGCCAAGGAAGATATTGAGACACTCAAGGCCGAAATCCAGAAGCTCCAGGAAGAAGCCGAATCCTATGCGCAGATCGGTGAATTTGACCAGGTGATTTCCCGGAACGGCAGTCCGGATCTCAATGCGTTTACCGGCGCGGATGCCACCCAGTATCATTTCTCGCTGCCGTCCAACAAGGTGGAACTGTGGTGTTTCCTGGAAAGCGAACGGTATTTCCACCCGGTGTTCCGCCAGTTTTACAAGGAACGGGATGTTGTGGCGGAAGAACGGCGCATGCGCACCGAATCCAATCCTATCGGGAAAATGATTGAGCAGTTTCAGCTCATGGCATTTACCTATCATCCGTACCATATTCCCACCATCGGGGCCATGTCCGATATTCAGCGGTATACCCGGGCCAAGGTGAGTGCCCATTTCAAGAAGTATTACAACCCGCAGAATATGACCATCTCGATCGTGGGTGATGTTGATCCCGAGACGCTGATTCCCATGCTGGAAACGTACTTCGGCCGCATGCCTGCGGGAGAAAAGGCACCGGAAATCGTCACGGTGGAACCGAAACAGACGGTTTCCCGGGAAATGATCATGGAAGAGAACAGTCAACCGCTGTACGTGGTGGGTTACCATCGCCCGGCTGAATCTCATCCGGACCATGCGGTATTTGAAGCCATCGGTGGCATTATCGGTTCCGGTCGTTCTTCCCGTCTCTACAAACGGCTGGTGAAGGAAGACAAGGCCGCTGCCTACGTGGGTGCCCTCAACGGTTATCCGGGCACGAAGTTCCCGAACCTGTTCCTGTTGCTGGGCATTCCCACCCCGGACCATGACCTGACCGACCTGTCCACCATTATTGATGAAGAAGTGGAACGGTTGAAAACCGAACTGGTCTCGGAAGAAGAATTGAAAAAGGTCAAAACCCAGGCCAAGGCCTCGTTGATCTATCAGCTGGACAGCAATATGGGGATTGCCCAGTTGCTGGCCAACTACCAGGTAAAGCGTGGCGACTGGCGGGCGTTGTTTGATGACGTGAAAGCCATTGAGGCCGTTACGGCTGAAGACGTGAAGCGGGTAGCCAATGACTATCTGCGTTCCGATAACCGCAACATCGCGCGGCTGCTCCCCAAGAGCGGCCAGGAACAGTGAGGGGACTCCCATGATCAGAAAAATCGCCGTCCTTATCCTGTGCGTTGCAGCCATTACCGGCTTTGCCCAGGTCACGGACTATGAAGACCTGAAGTTCCCCAAAGCCAAAGCACCGAAAATTGTCAAACCGATCAAGTTTGAATTGAAAAACGGCCTGACCGTACTGCTGCTGGAAGATCGGGATCTCCCGGTAATCAGCGGTGAAATCCGGTTCCATGCCGGTTCCGTACTGGATCCCAAGGGCAAGGAAGGCCTGGCGGACCTGGTGGGCGACACCATGCGTACCGGGGGTAACACCCTGAAATCCGGTGACGAAATGGATGACTACCTGGAATCCATCGCCGCATCCGTGGAATCTTACGGTGGTGCCACCAGCAGCGGCGTCAGCTTCACCTGCCTGGTGGAGAACGTGGATGAAGTGCTGAACCTGTTCCGGGCAACGGTTCTCCATCCCGTGTTTGACGCGGAGAAACTGGAAGTCAGCCGTTCCCAGATGAAGACATCGGTGGTCCGTCGCAATGATGATCCCAAGGGTATCGCATCCCGGGAATACAGCCGACTGGTGTACGGACTGCAGTCTCCCCTGTCCGCGATGACCGAGCTGGCCTCGCTGGACGCGATTACCCGGGACGATCTGATGGCCTATCATCGGGAATGTTTCAAACCCAACAATGCTGTACTGGCTGTCTGGGGCGACTTTGACCAGAAGGCCATGAAGAAAAAACTCACAGCCATGTTCCAGGAATGGAAGCCGGGAGCGGTTCCGGAAGTGGACCTGGCCATCAAGAGTGAACCCGCGGGCGTATACTTCGTCAAGCGGGAAGGGGTTACCCAGTCCAACATCCAGGTGGGTCACCTGGGCATCCGGCGGGACAACAAGGACCTGGCGGCGGTATCGGTGTTCAACATGCTGCTGGGCGGTGGTTTCGACAGCCGGATGATGAAGATTATCCGTCGGGACAAGGGACTCTCCTATTCTCCCCACGGACAGATCAGTTCCAACTGGGCCTATCCGGGTCAGTTCTGGATGAGTGTCAACACCAAGCTGGGATCCACGGGTGAAGTACTGGACATTCTCAAGCAGATTATCACCGATCTGAAAACCGACGGCGTGACCCAGGAAGAAATGGACATTGCCAAGGACGGATTTCTCAATGCGTTTGCGTTCCAGTTTGATTCCCTGGATAAGATCATCCGCCGTGCCATGGCTTATGAATTCAACGGCTATCCCGACGACTTTACCGAACAGCTGTTCAATGGTGTCCAGGCCGTCACCACCAAGGATGTGCAGCGGATTGCACAGGAATATGTAAACCTGGATAACCTGATTATCACCGTGGTGGGCGATGACACCCAGTTTGACAAGCCCCTGTCCGAATACGGAACGGTAACCGAACTGGATGTGACCATTCCCAAACCCAAAGCCGAACCCAAGGCAGCAGCAACGGAGCAAGGGCTGAAGCAAGGGACGACGTTGATGGGCCAGGCGATTCATCGGATGGACCCGGATGGCAAGCTGGCCGGACTCAAAGGCTGGAAGATGGACGGTAAGCTGCTGGTGAAACAGGGTGGTATGGAAATTCCCATGGACATGGTCTCCGCCACACGGTTCCCGGATGCACAGGTCATGATCATGAAGACCCCCATGGGTGACATGAAAACCATCGTGACGCCGGAGAAGGCGGAAATGAGCATGGGTGAACGGAGCGGTCCGTTGCCGGCAGCTCAGAAGGAAGCCGTGCTGAACGGTATCGGGCTGACCATGCCCATGCTGGCCCGCAGCCTGGCGGACGGCACACTGCATGCGAACCTGACTGGTATGGGTGAATTCGACGGTCAGCAGGCGGCCATGGTTGCCGTGACGGTGGGTGAAGAAGTCGTGACGTTTGCTATCGGGGAAGGGTTCGTCATCCTGGGTACCACCGGACAGACCATGGATCAAACCGGTTCACTGGTGGATGAAAAGACTGTCTGGACCGACTGGCAGGATTTCGGCGGTCTGCTCTATCCGAAGGTCCGGAAACAGACGGCCGGTGCCAACGGCCAGACCATTACCATCAATACCATTGTCATGGACCCGGAAGACCTGGACACCCTGTTTCAGTAATCCGATTTCATCGATAGGCAATCAAGCGGGCCGGATTCAATTCCGGCCCGTTTCTTTTTTATTTTCAATGATCCGGTCAATGATATATTCCGGTCTGCCTTTGACCTCGTCAAAAATGATGCCGATATATTGACCCAGAACGCCAATGGTGATCAACTGAATCCCGCCGAAAAAGACGATCACGGTTAAGGTGGACGCCCATCCTTTCAATGGCGCCAGCCATTTGCTGATAAAGATGTAGATCAGCAGGCAGAGGGAAACGACAACACACAACGCGCCCAGGCCCAGGGTCAACTGGAGCGGTTTCTTGGTGAAGGAAAAGATGATATTCAGGGCCAGTTTCAGCAGTTGGCGAAAGTTGTACTTGCTGTTTCCCCCCTGGCGGGAGGCCCGTTCGTAGTAGAAAGGTATTTGGCGGAATCCCACCCAGGTCAACAGTCCGCGCACATACTTCCCCTTTTCGGTCAGTTTGTTGAAATGCTCAATGATTTTCCGGTCGATTAAACGGAAATCACCGGTATCCACCGGAAACGGGATGTCTGCGATCCAGTTGTAGAACCGGTAGAACAGTCGGGAACTCAGTTTTTTGAAAAAGGACTCCCCTTCCCGCCCTTTCCGCACCCCGTAAACACAATTGCAGTTTTCACGGGCCATCCGGTCCAGCAGCCGGGGGAACAGCTCCGGCGGATCCTGCAGGTCGGCATCAATGATAAATGCCACATCCCCGTTGCAATGGTTCAGACCCGCGGTCGTGGCTGCCTCATGTCCGAAGTTGCGGGAAAAGGAAATCACCCGGGTACAGGGATCCTTTCCTGCAATGGTGACCAGGAGGTCAAGGGTTTGATCGGTGCTGCCGTCATTCACGAAGATCAGCTCGTATTGCCTGCAGTTGATCTGGTTCGAAAACACGGTTGTGATGCGCGCCCATGTTTCTTCAACAACAGCCGCTTCGTTGAAGCACGGAACGATGACGGAAATGAACAGGTCAGTCTGCATCCGTTAAGCCCTCCTGGAATGTCAGATAGCGGTTTCCAAGGAAATTTACGGCCGTGTATGCGCACATGGAAATTGCCTGTGACACAACGATGCCAACATTCAACAAATCCATGAAAAACCAGAGAACAAAAACCTGAATGCCATAAGAGATGCCGAAGACGAGAATGAACAATGCCAATTCCGGTATTGGTCGGCCGCCGCTCTTGAAGGTCCAGTTCTTGTTCCAGTAGAAACTGTTGATGAACCCCGCCAGATATCCAATGGCATTGGCCCCATAATATCCCATGTGGAGAATGGCATACAGAAACCAGATAATGAACAGGGTCAGTACCGTATTCAGTATGCCCACCATCCCGAATCGAAAAGCCTGTTTTACCAGTGAGACAAGGTGTTTGCGAAGCCATGGAAACACGGGTTCGCTTTTTTCGACCATCTTTGCTGTGGGATCTGCCTTCACTTCCCGTTTCTCCCATTGATGGTTGCCATTTGCCTGCCGGAGCTTGCGTTCATGCAAAGAAGGGTAGCATGAATATTCAACGGCATGCAATCCGGCCTTCACCGTCCCGTTTCCTGTTGTTCTTTCATCTCCTGCAAAAACTCAGTTTTCTCACGATACAGCACACTTCTGGCATCGTTCTTTCGAATCGTTTTCTCCGGGGAATAGTTGTCCCGGGCAAATAACCGGATTGATTCCGGGGGGCCGGTCAATCGATGGGCCTCCAGGTACCAGAAGCCGCCGGCGGACCTGGTTTTTTGAAGAACAGGTTTGTCAAAAAACAAGGATTCCCAGGTGACACTTCTGGGTGCGCCAAGCAGGGTAAAATAGGCCTGGAAATAAAACGGCTTGCCGGAAAAAGCGGGGAATCTGTTGTGAGGATCTTCCCTTATTACATGCTGAACTGCAGCACGCCAGTTGTCTTTCCACTCTGTCTGGTAATAGCGATCTTTTTGGATCAGGTGATAGGACAATACCGCACAAATCCCCAGTGCGAAAAAAATGACAACGCCGTTGCGGAGCCTGTACGCGGGCCAGGCAACCAACAGCAGCAGGGCCGGGATCACGATGGTCGTACCCCGGGGGATCAGGATCGGCAACCGGGTAATTGTGATCAGAAAAGGAATACCCAGTCCGGTCATTAACCAGCAGACCAGGAGCCAGGACAGTTCACCACCGGATACCGTTGGCTTGTCTACCTCTTGAAAGGGTCTGAAGAACCCCGTGGCAAACAGGACGAAGGGAAGGAACAGGACAATGACATGTGCGGACCGGAAATAGTCCTGGAAATACAGCCAGACGAAATTCGACGCCACCGGCTTGATCCAACTGTCGGAGGCCAATAAATGATTTCTTGCAAAGTATGGAATCCAAGGAATGAACACAATACAGACGATTGCGCCCGCTACCGCGCACCATCCAAAGAACGGCAGATATTTCCTGGGCCCGGTTGCCACCAGGCCGGACACGTAGCACACATGACCCGCCAGGACAAAGAAACCGAAGTAGTGTGTGTAGATCAATGCCGATGCCAACAGGGCATAGGACAACATCCTGCCCAGACCGGGTTTCTCCTTCAGCCAGACCAGGCTCAGGGTAACGGCAATTGTCAGACAGAACACCAGCGCGTAGGAACGCACTTCCTGGGAGTAGTAAACGAGGAAAAACATGGGTGAACCGATGGCCGCGGCCATCAGGCCGGCCCGGGCATTAAGCAGTCGGGAACCCAGGACAAACAACAGGATTACACCCAGGAAGCCCAAAACAGCGGAAAACAGACGGCCACTGAATTCTGTGAATCCGAACAGGTTGTAATGCAACCACAGCAACACCTGGTAGAGCGGGGGATGGGCATCACGGGTTCCGGTCAGTTCCAGGACTTCGGTCAGGGAATGGGACGGGTTGGAAAAGGCGGCACTGTGAATCTCGTCCATCCAGTGACTCTGGGTTGTGAGACCGGTAAACCGGAGTCCCGCAGCCACAACCAGAACGATGAGTAACGCGAACATCCAGGAGCGGGAGGAAGTGCTTTCCCCCTGATGCTGGATATCTGGCGGTATCGTTGCGCCGCGTTTCATGGTGCTTCCGTGTCCCCCGATGCGTCATGTTTCCATGAAGACAGCACTTTTCGCAGTACAGTATTGAACCGGTCCGGGTCCTCCAGCTGGGGGAAATGACCGATACCTTCCATCAGGATCAGTTGAAAATCCTGCATGTGGCGTTCATTGGCCACTTCATCAGTGGGATAGAGGTCGGCATTGATCAACCGGATGGGGATTGTCATGTCCTTCAGAATGGCGGTCAGGTCATGGTTGAACAGGTTCTTCATCAGCGCCACGCCCACTTCGGGTGAGCCGGCTGCCATATCCGTTGCCACTTGCTTGACCAGTTCGGGGTCAGCATCCGGCCGAAACAGTCCTTTTGTTACAAAACCCATCGTTGTTTCGGAAAAATTTTCTTCCATCGGGCCCACGAAGGCCTGGAATTCTTCCTCGGAATACTGCTTTTCCACGTTCTGCAGGGTATCCACGCCGATAATGCCGATGACCCGATCCGGGATCCGGCCCGCGGTTTCCACCACCACGGTTCCGCCCATGGAATGGCCGATCAAAATGACCCGGTCCAGTTTCAGCTCATTGACCACCGCCAGCACATCCTGCACCAGACCGTCCAGGGTCCAGTTTTCCCGGATCTGGACCGAATCCCCATGTCCGCCCAAGTCCAGGCAGACCACCTGGTAGTCATCCTCGAACACAGGGACCTGGTGTTTCCAGTAACTCTTGTCACAGGACCACCCATGGACAAAAACCAGGGCGGTTGAGCCGGTGCCATGGGATTCGTATGCCACCGCGCCCCCGGCCGGAGACGCCACCTGGCCGATGATCTTGGATGGTTTGAACTGGTTAATGCCGGTATTCTGTTCCGGAGCGGTGCCGCAGGAAAGGGAGAACAGCAGCAACCCTCCCAGTATGAAAGTACCCAAACGCATAATGCCTCCTGATTGAATCGTTTAGTGGAATGGTATCACACCGGGGAATCACGAGCCGATCGTGTTCCGGTGTTCTTGTGACGGTTTCGGAAACATGGGACGCCCAACAGATGCCAGGAGCCCCATCATCAACAGCGAGATGGGCAGGAACGCAGTAAACAGGATGTTCGGCCCTGCCATTTCATACACAATGCCACCCAGTGCCGGACCCAGTACCAGCGCGGTGGAAAAGGACAGGGTATACATTCCCATGTATCGTCCCCTTGACCGGGGACCGGCCCGCAATGCCACCATGGCGGAAAACTGCGGAAAAGAAAGAATCTCGCCCATGCTCCAGATAATCACGGTCAGGGTGATGAACCATCCGCTGGTGTTCAGCGGCATCAGGGTGAAGCCGATGCCGAACAGGAAAATGCCCCAGAGGGCTACCGTCAATGGGGAGCGGTGACTGAATTTTGTGGTCAGTGGCATTTCGATCAGGGTTACCAGGATGGCATTCAGCGCGAACACCAGACCGATTACCGATTCCGGATAACCCAGTTCCCGGTTCATATAGAGGGGATAGGTGGACAGCAACTGCATGAACAGCATGCCATACACCAGCATCACCAGCCAGAACGCCAGGAACGGGATGTCTGCGATGGGATGCCGGCGCGGGATTTGTTCCATTTCATGGTGGGGTGCCGGGGTATGATGGCGTTGAGATCGGGTCAAAAAGGCCAGCAACAGGGCGGCCGACAAACAGGTAAGACCGTCCACCCAGAACAGGAAGCGATAGCTGACCAGTACCAGTAACCCGCCAAGGGCGGGTCCGATGGTGGAGCCCACGTTGATGGCCAGTCGGTTCAGGGCAAATCCCCGGGTCATCAAATGGGGCGGACACGCATCGCCGACAGCCGCCGCATTGGCAGGCCGGAAGCCTTCGGACACGAGCCCGGTCAGGAGCATGACCAACCGGATGGCGTGAAGGGTGGAGAGGTGACCCAGCAGGATGAAACAGAACCCATTCAACAACAGGCTGAGTATCTGGACCCGGTTGGCGCCCAGCCGGTCGGTGAGCCAGCCGCCCAGCAACGTGCCACCCATGCCCCCGATACCGTACAGGCTGATGGTCCAGGCTGCATCCACTGGAGATATCCCCATTTCCAGTGTCAGGTACAGGGTCATGAACACCAGCACCATGGATCCGCTGCGGTTGATCAGCACAACGACAGCCAACACCCAGGCGTTCCGGGGCAGACCGCGGAAGGTATCCAGGTATCGCTGCCAGAGTGCACGCATGGAAAGATGGCCTCAGTTCACCAGGGCAACGCCCGACCCCCTGGGGTCGGCAGCACCGTCCAGGGAACCGTCTTCCCGTTGAATCAACAAGATGGCGTTGCCGATGGTTTTCACCTGTTCGATGGTGTGTCCCATGGATCTCAACTGCTTCAGCCGGTTTTCATTGGACGCAAAGGCCTCTTCCACCCGGATGACATCGGGAAGCCATTGATGATGGAAGCGTGGTGATGCCAGGGCGTCCGATGCGTTCATGTGGAACAGCGTGGCATTGAGATAGGCATGGAGGATGGTGGTGATGATGCGACTGCCCCCTGCGCAGCCCAGTGCCATGTGAAACCGGCCGTTTTTCAGGACAATGGTGGGCGTCATTGAGGAGAGCATCCGTTTGCCCGGCGATACGGCGTTGGCCTGTCCGCCAACGAGACCGTAACTGTTGGGAATCC
>CAZDKZ010000004.1:0-5985 GCA_964506215.1 uncultured Holophagae bacterium | reverse complement strand
CCCGGCGATACGGCGTTGGCCTGTCCGCCAACGAGACCGTAACTGTTGGGAATCCCGGGCGCGACGGCAAAATCATCCATTTCATTGTTGAGCAGCATGCCGGTGTCGTTGAGCAGGACGCCGCAACCAAAATTGCCGTTCAGGGTATAGGTAAGGGAGATGGCCATGTCATTCCGGTCCACCACCGCAAATGCTGTGGTCTGGTCGGACTCGGTGTACCGGATCCCGGCAGTTGCCAGTGGACCCATGCCCGGTCCAATCGTTTTGGAATCGGAAGCTTTTTTCAAATCCACACCGTCCGCTCGAACAGCCAGGTATTCGGGGTCCAGCAATTGCTGCCAGATGACCGCGAAATGGTCCGGATCTCCCAGATAGGTGTTCCGGTCGGCAAATGCCCGTCTTTCCAGTTCACAGAACAGGTGTACCGTTTCCGTGGAATTTACGTTCAATTTTTCCGGTTGAAACCAGTCCAGCATGGTCAATACCTGGGCAATGACAATACCGCCCGATGACGGCAGGGGCATCATGTACAGGTCGTCCCCCCGAAACCGGTGATGAACCGGGGTCCGCCAGATGGCCCGGTAGGCTGCCAGGTCTTCCCGGGTCATGATGCCGCCTTTGCGGGTCAATTCCCGGATAAACCGTTTCCCAAGTTTTCCTTCATAGAAACTGTCCGCCCCCTTTTTTGCGATGGTTTCCAGTGTACGGGCCAGTTCCGGCTGCTTCCACAAATGGCCTGCCGGGAGGGGGTTGCCGTCGGGCACAAACAAGTCCCGGGTATCCGGATCCCGGCCCAGTTTCTCCCGGTACCGATCAATCCGGTCATGCTGGAAGTCGGAAATGATCACCCCTTCCCGGGCCAGCCGGACGGCAGGCGCAAGCAGCACATGCCAATCCAGTGAACCGTGTGACTGCCACAATGCATAAAGACCGCGGATGGTTCCCGGAACACCAACGGACCGGGTGGTCAACGTGGATTCGTCCGGGATCACAGAACCGTCCGGCTGTTGAAATATGCGGGCGTGTGCGGCAGCCGGTGCGGTTTCCCGAAAGTCCAGGGCAACGGGCTCACTGCCCGGGCTGAATACCATGGCAAACCCGCCACCGGCAATGTTCCCCGCCTGGGGATAGGTGACCGCCAGGGCGAATCCGATGGCCACGGCCGCGTCGGCCGCATTTCCCCCCTGTTCCAGGATCTGCATGCCCACCGACGCAGCCAGGGGCTCCGGGGACACGACGGCCTGCCCGGCCGGTGCGACGGTGGTGAAAAGAATAAGGGCGAAGTGTACAATGAAACGTCTAATAATACCCTCCCGGTGCGCTGATTGTATCATGGGAACGTTCAGTCGAAGCAGGGTTCGGTAAGGGTGAGACAGACAACGAGATACAACGGCGATGCAAAAAAAGGACCCGCCATCAGGCGGGTCCGGTTATTCAATCCAATTATCCGTCCTTACTCCGAAACAGTGTCCTGCCTCTCTGCCGCGGGAGCTGCACGACCACCCAAGTGTTTGGCCAGAAATGTCTCCATGGCGGCATAGAAGTCGAACCGATTTTCTTCATTGCGGAAGCCATGCCCTTCGTTGTCCTTGACCATATAGGGAACTTCAATTCCCCGTTCTTTCAGTGCGGCCACCATCTGGTCGGATTCCGCTTTCTTGACACGGGGGTCGTTGGCGCCCTGTGCAATGAACAGCGGGGCCTTGATGTTTTCGGCATGGAATACCGGCGAGATTTTCTCCAGCAGTTCCTTGTCCGCTTCGGGATCCCCCATCATTTCATAGAACATCTGGCGTCCCAGTTCCCAGTAGGGCGGCAGGCTTTCCAGGATGGTAAACAGGTTGGCCACGCCCACATAGTCGACACCGCAGGCATACAAATCCGGTGTGTACACCAGGCCTGCCAGCACAGCGTAACCGCCGTAGGATCCACCATAAATGCCGATCCGGTCGGGATCCGCGATTCCCTGTTCAATGAGCCAGTTGACCCCATCCGTAATGTCATCCTGCATGGTGAGTCCCCATTGTTTGAAACTCTTCATCCAGAAATCTTTGCCATAGCCGGTGGATCCCCTGAAGTTCATCTGCAGAACCGCATAACCACGGTTTGCGAGGAACTGCACTTCCGGACTGAATCCCCAGCGGTCACGGGCCCAGGGGCCCCCATGGGGATTGATGACCACGGGCAGGTTCCGGGCCTCGACATTCTTTGGCAATGTCAGGTACCCATGGATGGTCAGTCCGTCCCGGGATGTGTAGGTGACCGGTTTCATGTCCGCCATGTGCGCTTCGTTCAGCCAGGGACTGATGTCCACCAGTTTCCGGAAATCCCCATTTTCCCTGTCAAAGAAATAGTAAGCGCCGCGGGATTTATCACTGAATGTGCGGACGAGAACTTTGGTTTCGTCCCGGCTCATGCTGGATACGGCTACCTCATAGCCCGGCAGCTTCTGTTCGAGTGTTTCCTGGAGCTGTTTGCGCTGATCATCAAAGAAGGCATAGTGTTGTTTGTCCGTCGTAAACGCAACACCCGTTATTTTTTTACGTTTGCGTGATCGAAGCAGACTGTTGACGTCCACTTCCGGATGCTTGTATATCAATTCCACGAATTTTCCGTTTTTCACATCGAACGTGTAAATGGCGGACTTATCCCGTTCCAGGTTGGAAGACACGTACAGCAGTTTATTATCCGGTGTGAAGAACAGCGGAGAGAGGCTGTCCTTGAAATTGGTGGTCAGCACGGATTGGAACGCATCCTTATCGGTGTCCCGGTACAGAATGCTGGTATTGACGCCGTCCGAAGTTGTCGCCACACGAAGAACACCCGCATTGTCGGTTACCCATTCCGAAACATTGCCGGGATTTTCCGCGATCATGTTCATTTCGCCGGTGTCAATATTGAGTCGATAGACGTCAAACAAACGGGGATCCCGCCTGTTCATGCCGATCAGCACCTCGGTGTCGTTGTCTCGCAGCTCGTCCACCAGTTGTACACGGACTTTTTCAAATGGCGTCAGGTCCCTGGGGTTGGTTCCGTCAATATTGACGGCGTACAGGCGGAAGTTCTCATCACCGCCGGTGTCCTGTACGTAGAGGATCCGGTTATTGCTGCCCCAGAGATAAGCAGCAATGTCCCGTTCTTCGGCCGAAGTGATCCGGGTGACCGTTTCTTCGCCGATTTTTTGAATATGCACATTCATCCGGTTCTTCCACGGCATCATGAAGGCAATGTGGACGCCGTCCGGAGACAGCTCAAAGGATGTTTTTTCCGGGTTCCGGAAAAAGTCCCGCATGGGAATCAGCGGTATTTCTTCCACTTTCGTCGTGGAGCCAGTCATCTGGTTGCACCCACACAACACGGTTAAACCCATCAGGATTCCCGCGAACAGAGAAATTCTTTTCATATTTTCACCTCGCTTGGCTTGATGTCCCATTTATACGGGAGAAGTTTTATTTTGTATTGCATTTCATCATACAAGGAATCGGCAGCCGGTGAGAAACCGCTTACCTTCATTTTTCCAACCAGATTCCGGCCGATATGGGTTTCTTTTCATCCTCCCCGGATGGTTCCATTCCGTAAAAATGCCCCGCAAAACAATGACCAGGCGAAACGCACGGAAAACCCCGAATAGACGGGCCTTTCGGCACATTGACAGGCGATAATTCCGTGTGCTACCGTTGCACTGTGTGAAATGACATCGAGGGGGTTCGTGTGAAGAAAACAGCACTCAATGAAGAGCACAAGCGACTCGGTGCGCGTATGGTTCCGTTCGGGGGATGGGAAATGCCCGTTCAGTATACAGGCGTGAAGGAAGAACACCTGGCCGTTCGCAGAAAGGCTGGACTGTTTGACGTGTCCCATATGGGCGAATTCACCGTTACGGGCCCGGACGCGTTGGCCTTTGTCCAGCACGTGACCTGCAATGACGCGGCCGCCCTGGCCCATAAGCAGGTGCAGTATTCCGCGTTCACGTATCCGGAAGGTACCATCGTGGATGACCTGCTGGTCTACCGGCAGGGTGACAACGATTTCTTCCTGGTGGTCAATGCCGCCAATATTGAAAAGGATTTTGACTGGGTGACCAGCCAGAGCAACGGATTTGATGTGACCCTGGAGAATGTGTCCGATGCATGGTCCCAGCTGGCCATCCAGGGACCGAACGGTGTGAAAATCATGGAATCCCTGTTTGGCCGGATTGCCGCGGACATGACCTTCTACTGGTTTGACTATGTCACGTTTGACGGCAAACCCTGTATCCTCTCCCGCACCGGGTATACGGGTGAGGATGGATTTGAAGTATATTGCCCCAACGATGTGGCTGTGACACTGTGGCGCAAGGTGATGGAAGCCGGTGAAGCGCATGACCTGCAGCCCTGCGGGTTGGCCTGCCGGGACACCCTTCGCCTGGAAGCCAAGATGTCCTTGTATGGCAACGATATTGACCACACAACAACGGTGCTGGAAGCCGGCCTGGGTTGGATATGCAAACTGGACAAGGGTGATTTCATCGGTGCGGATGTGCTCCGGCAGCAGAAGGAAGAAGGCCTGGAGCGGCGGATCATGGGATTTGAAATGGTGGACCGGGGTATCGCCCGCCACGACTATCCCGTTTTCCTGGATCCCGAAGGGGAACCGGTGGGCACGGTTACCAGCGGCTCCTATGCACCATTCCTGGACAAGAACATCGGGATGACCTACCTGCCCATTGAATCGGCCAAAGTGGGGACCGAACTGTTCATCGGCATTCGTAACAAGAAGGTCAAGGCGGTTGTCGTCAAGACCCCTTTCTATAAACGACAGAAATAATTCCGATCAAAGGAGTATCGCAATGTATCCGAAAGACTATCTGTTCACGGACGATCACGAATGGATCAAAGTAGAAGGTGACGTGGGTACCATCGGTATCACGGATCATGCGCAGAAGCAGCTTGGCGATATCGTGTTTGTGGAAGTGCCCGAAGTGGATGATGAAGTGGAAAAAGGTGATGAAGCCGGTTCCATTGAATCCGTGAAAGCGGTTGCGGATGTGTTTGCACCGGTATCCGGTACCGTTATTGAAATTAATGAAGCGCTGGAAGATGCGCCGGAAACCCTGAACCAGGACCCCCATGGCGACGGTTGGCTGTTCAAGATCAAACTGTCCGACAACACCGAGTTGGACGGCATGATGGATACGGCCGCGTACGAAAAATACCTGGAAGAAGAGGAGGGCTGATCCATGTCCCGTTTCCTCCCCCTGTCCGATGCAGACCGGCAGGAGATGTTGAGGAGGATCGGGGTGGAAC
Source organism: uncultured Holophagae bacterium (assembly GCA_964506215.1). GTDB lineage: Bacteria > Acidobacteriota > Holophagae > Thermotomaculales > Thermotomaculaceae > CAZDKZ01. The sequence continues at coordinate 700 of CAZDKZ010000004.1, read as the reverse complement.
GGATCGACAGCCTGTTTGATTCCATTCCAGCGGATGGCCGTTTCACGGGAACGTTGAATGTTCCCATGCTCGCCGAGCAGGAACTGGTCGCGGAACTGAAAAAACTGGCGGACCGGAATGTTACGGATATCAGGTCTTTTGCCGGTGCGGGTGTTTACGCGCACTATGTACCGGCTTCCGTTGATTCTGTTGCTGCCAGGGAAGAGTTTCTTACCGCATACACCCCGTATCAGCCCGAGATTTCCCAGGGTACCCTGCAGGTCATCTTTGAATACCAGAGCCTGATGTGTGCCATCACCGGCATGGACGTGTCCAACGCATCCATGTATGACGGCGCCACGGCTTTTGCGGAGGCCATTCTGATGGCCCACCGCGCGACCAAGAAGAAAAACAGTGTATTGGTTTCCGCTGCCATCCATCCCCATTATCGGAAAGTGGCAGAAGTGTATCTCCGCAACCTGGGTATTGACATGATCCTGGTGCCGGCAGCCGACCATACCACGGATCTGGAATCCCTTTCGGAGCAACTGGACAATGACGACGTATTTGCGGTGGCATTCGGTTATCCCAACTTCTTCGGCGTAATTGAACCCATTGACCAGATCGTTGAGATGGTCCGGGAAAAGGCCCCCAAGGCACTGGCGATCTCCGTTACGCAGGAACCGCTGGCCTTTGGTCTGATTGAACCACCGGGAGAATT